>DATLBM010000318.1:0-4535 GCA_035526885.1 Thermoanaerobaculia bacterium
ATCGCCGAGAGCGCATTGCAGCGCGGCCTGCGGCGTTTCGACAAGCGGCGCGGATTCCGCCGTCCGACGCGCAATCTCGTCGCCGAGGGATTGGATCCGGAGACGTGGCGCGACCCGAGCTGGAGCAATGAGCCGTATGTCAAGGAGCGGCTCTATCCCGCGGTCGTGCTCGACGTCACGAAAGACAAGCTGATCGTACGCGTGCATCGGGACCGCCTCGAGCTGTCGCCCGACGCCTGGTCGTGGACGAAGAAGAAGACGATGCAGGGCGTGCTGAAGCGCGGCGACGTCGTGTACGTGCTGCAGCAGGAAGATGCGAAGACGAAGGCGCTGCAGTGGCGGTTCGACCAGATGCCGCTCGTCCAGGGCGCGGTGGTCGTGCTGGACGTGAAGACCGGCGAAGTGCGCGCACTGGCGGGCGGCTACGACTTCCAGATGTCGAAATTCAACCGCGCGGTGCAATCGCGGCGGCAGACCGGATCGTCGTTCAAGCCGCTCGTGTACGGCGCGGCATTCGAAACGGGACTGACGCCCGCGGACACGCTCTTCGACGCGCCGGTAGCCATTCCGGTCGGCGATCAGATTTACGCGCCGAAAAACTATTACGGCAGATACGCCGGCATCGTGACCATTCAGCGCGCGCTGGAGTTGTCGATCAACGTGCCGGCGGTGAAGACGTACATGATGACGGGCGGCGATCGCGTGGTCGATTTCGCGCGCCGCTGCGGCATTACGGCCGATCTGCCGAAGTATCCGTCGCTGTCATTGGGCGCGGCTGGCGTTTCTCCGCTGGAGATGACGGCGGCGTATAACGTCTTCGCCAACAACGGCGTGTACATCCGGCCGCGCTACATCCGCAGCATTTCCGATCACGCGGACCGTTTGCTGGAAGAGAAGCTGCCGGAACTATCGGAGGCGACGTCGGCGGGCGTGGCTTATGAGCTGGCGTACATGCTCAAGGGCACGATCGATCGGGGCACGGCTTACGCGGCGCACACGCTGGCGGATCCGCTGGCGGGAAAAACCGGCACGACGAACGGTTACACGGACGCGTGGTTCATCGGCTTCTCGCCGGAGTACACGGTCGGCGTCTGGAACGGCTACGACGATCCGTCGAAGTCTCTCGGCGGCGGCGCCACGGGCGCGGACGTCTCGCTGCCGATCTGGATCGACATCTTCAAGCAATTCGAGGAACAGAAGCTCCGCGCCGCGAAGCCCGACTTCGAACAGCCGCCAGGCGTGGTGGTGGTGCCGATGGATCTGTACAGCGGGCGCCGCGGCACCGGTCCGTGCAGCCGCGTGGTGACGAACGCGTTCGTGGCCGGACAGGAACCGGACAAGGACTGCAGCGGCGCGTCGGTGCAGGTTAGTAAACTACCGTACTACCTCCAGCGCCCGTACTACACGCCGAAGGAGGCGGAGCCGACGCAGGCCGCGAACGACGCCTCGGCGCAGGCGGGGGAGAGCGCGGAGTCGCCGGCGCCGGACGCGCCCGTTCCGGCGCCTGCCACGACGACGACACCCGCCGCCGCCACCGACACCACCGGCACCAGCGGACAACGTTGATGGACGGGTTGAAGCCCGTCCTACGTCGAACGTGCTCTACGTAGGACGGGCTTCAGCCCGTCCAGAAGAACCCTGCGCACACGCTTCGCGTCTCACCTGCATGAACGCGCTGACGCTCGTCCTCCCGTTCCTGCTGCTCGCGGCTCCGATCAAAAACCCGAAGATCGACATGGAGGGCTATCTCCGCGTCGCGAGTGAGGCCGCGGCGCATCGCGCGTCGCGGACGGTGACCGAGGCGGAGTTCCTGCGCATGGCCGCCGAGAAAGGCACGATCATCCTCGATGCGCGCAGCCGCGAAAAGTACGATCAGCTGCATGTCGCCGGCGCGATCAATCTGCCGTTTCCCGACATCGCGGTGGAGAGCGTCGCGCGGCTGATTCCCGATCGCGACACGCGCATCCTCATCTACTGCAACAACAACTTCCGCAATGCCGAGTCGGCGTTCCCGTCGAAGCTGCCCACCGCGTCGCTGAACCTCTCCACGTTCATCTCGCTGTACGACTATGGCTATCGCAACGTGTACGAGCTCGGACCGCTGGTGGACATCGAGCAGTCCGTCCTGCCGTTCGAGGGCAAGGCTATTTCGCGGCCGCCTTCCTGAGCAGCGCCTGATAGTGCGCGTCGTCCTTGTGATTCTCTTTCAGCTTGGCCACCGCCTCGGCACTCAGGCGCGCGCCGGAGTCGATGAGCGCCTGCGCGGCGTCGAGGTTGTTGACGATGAAGGCCATGCTCAGCGGCGTGTAGCCGAGGGAGGAGCGGAATTTCATGTCGGCGCCGGCTTTGACGAGGCGCAGCACGACGGGCGCGGGACACTGTTGCGCGGCACCCATCAATGCGCTGAGCTCCTTGTCGCTGGGATCGTTCGGCTTCGCACCGTGCGCGAGCAGCACTTCGATGACCGAGAGGATCGTGTCCGTCTCCACGCGGCCTCCGGCGCATGAGCTGGCGGCCAGGCGCAGCGCGGGCTTGATCAGTTCGGGATCGTTGACGTCGACGCCCGCGGAGAGCAGCGCCTCGAGCAGCTCAGGATCGCCGTTCATGATCGGCAGCACGAGGTTGCTGGAGTCGAGCGAGAGATTGCCGTTCTCCTGAAGATATGCGGCCGCTTCCTGTTTGGTCATCTTCGGCACGTCTGTGGCGAGCGCGGGGACCGCGATGAGAAGAATGAACACGAGCATCTTGCGCATGGCCAGCCTCACTTTTTCGTTGCGCGCCTGAGCAGCGCGACTTTGTCCGCGTCGGTTGGTTTCTCGAAGAACAACTCGTCGATCTGCTTCTTCGACAGGCGCGCGCCGCGCGCGACGAGCAGCTCGGCGACTTCCCAGTTCCCCTTGGCCAGCGACAGCTGCAGCGGGTTGTATTGCATGGCGTTGACGGCGTTCAGATCGGCGCCGGCATCGAGCAGCCTGGCCACGACCGGCGCCGGGCAGTCGAGTGCGAACATGACCAGGTTGTTGTTGTTGCCGTCGACCCATTTCGCGTTTGCGCCGCGCGCGAGCAGCAGCTCGATGGTGGACAGCCGTCCCGGCGCGTCTGCATTGGTAACGCAGCCGGTGCTCGTGGCTTCGGTGAGTGCCGTGCCGACGATCTGCGGCGCGTCGACGGGCACGCCCGCGTCGAGCAGCGCCGCGACGAGCTTCGTGTCCGCCTCGCGTGCCGCGGTGCCGAGGGAGTACGCGCTGATGCGCGTGTGGCGGCGGCGCAGGTACTCGAGCGCGGCCTGCTCGTTCTCCGTCGGTACGGCCTGGTAGTTCGCGGGACGGGTCGACTTCCAGTTGTTCAGCAGTTCGCCGCGGAACTTCACCGCGGTCGCGTCTTTGCTGGTGTCGGCGTTGGCGATGGCGATGGCTTCGTCGAGCACGGGCGCGTCGACGTTCAGCGTCCGCAGCAGCATCAGCGCCTCGGTGCGAACCGACCCCGCCGCGTTGCTGCGGATGACGTTGAGGATCACCGGCGTCGCGTTCTCGCGCAGATAGGACTTCACCGCCGCGGGCATGATCGTGTCGTAGCCGCCCAGCTCTTCGATCAGATCCAGGACATCGTCCTGCTCGTTCTCGTCGCGCGTCGTGGCCAGGCGATCGAGAAGCGGCGCGAGGTCTCGCTGGACGTCGTAAGTGCCGTCGAGCACGTTCGCTTTCGCGCGATCGAGCATCGGCTGCAGCGGCGCAGTCCTCGGCTTCGCGCCGAACGCCGAGACGGCGACGAACACGAGGAGCGCCGCAACCGCCGCGTGTTTTCTGAACAACTGCACGAACACGACGATCAGCACCGGCAGCAGCAGCGCAAGCAGCAGCCACGGCGCGAGGAACAGGAATCCGAAGAGCGGCGAGGTGAGGGCGATCAGCGCCCACACGATGATGAAGATGCCGCGCCACGTCTTCCGCTCCGGCAGCATGAACGCACCGATGAGCATGAGGACCGAGCCCACGAACACGCCACTGGTGATGATCATCAGGAACATCGACCCGACCATCCAGCCGAAGTCGTCCTTGTCGAATGCGGCGGCCGTCGCGATGAGCATGGCCACGACGGCGATCGCCGCGCCGAAAACCGTCACCCAAAGCCAACGGCGGGATCTGTGCATGGACGCCGGTGATGTTGAATCAGTCACGCGCGTTCTCCAGCTTCTCTGTCGATGATGTGGAAAGGACGCGGACATTTTACGCACAGACGCTCGGCCTCGACGTGGGCGGCGTCGACGGAATGCCGGAATTGCTCGAATTGCGGCTCAGCACCGGCGCCCGCGTCATGGTCTACGCGAAGCCGAATCACGAGCCGGCGTCGTTCACGGTGCTCAACTTCCGGGTCAAGGATCTGGAGGCCACCGTCGAGGAGCTGAAACGCCGCGGCGTGAAGTTCGAGATCTATGACGCGGGCCCCGTGCGCACGGACGATCGCGGCATCTCCACGGGCGAAGGTCCGAAGATGGCGTGGTTTCGCGACAACGCGGGGAACATCCTGTCGGTGAT
>DATLBM010000319.1:0-2081 GCA_035526885.1 Thermoanaerobaculia bacterium
CCCCTCTCCGACCACCGCATCTCCGACATCCTCGCGCAGCAAGGCATCCAGGTGGCCCGCAGGACCGTAGCCAAGTACCGTGAGGCTATGCACATCCAGCCGGCCAATCTTCGCAAGTCGATCTGACCGGAGTCCCGTGCCATCGGGACGAAGGGAAGGTCTCCACGAGAAGGAGCTCCTGATGAACCTGCACCTCACCGGTCACCACGTCGAGATCACCGCCGCGATTCGCGACTACGTGACGTCGAAGCTCACGCGCATCGAGCGCCACTTCGACCACGTGATCGACGTGAACGTCGTCATGACCGTGGAGAAGCTCGACCAGAAGATCGAGGCCAACGTGCACCTCTCGGGCAAGGACATCCACGTGCAGGCCCACGACGGCGACATGTACGCGGCGATCGACGGGCTCATCGACAAGCTCGACCGGCAGGTGCTGCGCCACAAGGAGCGCTTCGCGCCGCGGCACGCCACCGGCATCAAGCGTATCCCCCAGGCCTAGCGTAAACTCGGCGCCGCGATTCTTGCGCGTTGCGCCCCACGCCTTCCCCATGAACCTCGTCTCCCGCCTGCTGCCGTTGAACCATGTCCTGCTGGGCCTGGACGTGAGCAGCAAGAAGCGGCTCTTCGAGCAGATCGGCCTGCTGTTCGAGAACTCGCGCCAGATCCCGCGCGCGCGCGTCTTCGACAGCCTGTTCGATCGCGAGAAGCTCGGCTCGACGGGGCTGGGATACGGTGTTGCGATCCCCCATGGCCGCATCAAGACGCTGAAGGAGCCGGTGTGCGCGTTCGTGAGGACGTCGCAGGCGGTACCCTTCGAAGCGCCCGATGGCCAGCCGGTGAGCCTGGTGTTCGCGATGCTGGTTCCCGAGCACGCGACCGAAGCGCACCTGGAGCTCCTCTCGGAGCTGGCGCAGATGTTCAGCGATCCGCAGCTGCGCGAAGCGCTCACGCAGACCGAGGACATCCAGGCGGCCCACCGGCTGATCACCGAATGGTCGCCCTATGCCCCGGCTCAGCGTTCAGCGGCTGTTTGACGACCGGCGCGAGCGCCTCGGCCTCGCGTGGGCCGCGGGCGCACGCGGTGCGACGCGCGAATTCACCGGCGAAATGGTGCGCACGCCCGGCGTAGGGCTCATCGGCCACCTGAACCTCATCCACCAGATGCTCACCCAGGTGCTGGGACCACGGGAGGTCGAGTACGTGGAGAAGCTCTCGGGCGAAGTGCAGGCGACCACCGCCGCGCACATCATGGGCGGGGACACCATGTGCGTCGTCATCGGCGACGGCGTGGCCGCACCCGGCGTGCTGGTGGAGGCGGCCGAAAAGGCCGGCACGCCGCTCATCCTTTCCAGCGAGCCCAGCCAGCACGTGATCAACGTGCTGCGGCCCTACATGCAGCAGGAGCTGGGCGAGGTGACTACGCTGCACGGCGTGTTCCTCGACGTGCTCGAGATCGGCGTGCTCATTACCGGCGACTCTTCCATCGGCAAGAGCGAGCTGGCCCTCGAACTCATCTCGCGTGGCCACGGCCTCGTCGCCGACGACGTGGTCGAGCTGCAGCAGATCGGCCCCGAGACGGTCCAGGGACGCTGCCCGCCGATGCTGCGCGACTTCCTCGAGGTTCGCGGCCTGGGCGTGCTCAACATCCGTTCGATCTTCGGCGAGACCGCGGTGCGCCCGCGCAAGGTATTGCGCCTGCTGGTGCATCTCGACATGCCGGTCGGCGGCATGGAGCCGAAGGACCGGATGTCCTCGCGCGCAGGCACGGCGGAGATCCTCGGCGTCGAGATTCCCACCGTGACCCTCGCCGTGGCACCCGGGCGCAACCTTGCGGTGCTGGTCGAAGCGGCCGTGCGCAACCACATCCTCATCACGCGCGGGATCGATTCGACGCGCGAGTTCATCGCGCGCCAGGAGGCAGTGCTGCGCAGCGAGGCCGCGGGCCGGGACGCCGACTGATGCAGCTCGTGGTGCTGTCGGGAATCTCGGGATCCGGCAAGAGCGTGGCACTCAAGGCGCTCGAGGACGCCGGCTACTTCTGCGTCGACAACCTGCCGGCCGACCTGATCGGACCGTTG
>DATLBM010000320.1:0-5787 GCA_035526885.1 Thermoanaerobaculia bacterium
CGTACTAATGGATTTCGAACCAGTGGCGGTTGAGCAGCATGGTGGTTTCCGCCGATCACGCCCCGAGGTTGAAACCTACTCCTATATCAAGGAACGGCCGGCGGCGGGCTTTCCTGCGTTGTTGCCGCTATTCTCATTTGCCGCAAATGGTGGAATCAACGCGTTGCGGCAACCGCTGCTGCTGCGCGTGTCGATCGAGGAGGGAGAGTACTTCGTCGCGAATGATTCGCTGGGCATCTACGGCAACGGCGTTACGCTGCAAGATGCCGTCCGCTCGTTCGCGCGTGACCTCGCGTACTACTGGGATTACTATCGCGCCCTGCGAGACGATGATGTCGCTGGTGAAGGCGCAACGCTGAAGCGGCGATACGAAGAGCTGGTCATCCCGTAAAAGATGCGACCGTTTCCGGCGCGCGAAGTCTCAGCCGCTCTCCTCCGTAAGGGATTTGAGTCTCGCGAGTCGCACCACACGTTCTACCATTACACTTACAAGGGTAAGGACATCGGCATCTCGACCAAGATCTCACACGGTGAGAAAGAGATCGGCGTCGGCCTCAGTAAGCGGATGCGTGATCAGATGCGGTTGCCCACCAACACTGACTTCTCGCGGTTCGTCGAATGCCCGATGTCGCAAGACGAGTACGAAAACATCCTTCGCGCGCAAGGGCTCCTGCCGCTTACTTAAGCATTAGAGCGCAGTCAAAACCACTCGCTCTTCGGCTTCCCCTTCGCGTCGTAAAACCGCACGCGAATCTTCTTCGCATCCAGCTCCACCACCGCGAAGCCGATCGCCTCGCGGCCGAGGATCTCGCTCGGGTAAACCGTCGACAGGTGCAGCTTGATGGGAGGGATCGGCTCCGAGCCCGCGCCGCTGACCAGATGCAGCATCCGTCCGCGCAGCAGCTCGAGATGATGATCGTGGCCGCAGATGTAGAGATTTGCCTTCGTCTCGCGCAATGCCGGGATGAGCTTGCGCATGCGATTTACTTCGTCGCGGGGAAAGTAGCCGTGGTAGCCCGACGAGATCACGGGATGATGCCCGACCACGACGCGCCAGCGCGCGTGCGAGGACGCGAACGTTTCGCGCACTACGGATTCCGCGTCGCGGCTCTTGCCACGAACGTACGGCGTCGTGTCGAGCATCGCAAAGTCGGCCACGCCGAACCGCACCGCGTACTGGCGCGCGGGCATCATCCAGTTCCTGATGACGCCGGTGGCGTGCACCTGCGCCATCGGATCGGATTTCCCGCAGGAGTCGTGATTGCCGAGGACGGGGAGGATGGGGACGCCGATGCGTGTCAAAGCGGTGACGAGCTTCCAGCGCGGGTCTTCCGCGGAAGTCACGCCGCAGGGGTAGAAGTTGTCTCCGGCGAGCACGATCGCATCGAGCGGTTGCGCGGCGTGGACGCGCGCGATGCCGGCCGCGACGGCGTTCGCTCCGTTGCCGGTATCGCCGGCCACGGCGATGCGCAGGACGTCGCCGCGCGGCGCGAGCGTGAGCTCCTGGAGGGTCGCCGCATGGGCGGCGGCGGCAAACAAGAGGAGAACAAAGAACCGGCTGCGGGCCACGGCGAGAGGCATATGTGCCAGAATGCGCCGCGTTTTTCCCGTGTTCCCAGTCGAACGTGACTTCCATCCGGGGTCATTCGTCTCACATCAAAATCGTAGTCTCGGCAGAACTTATGACTCGAACTGTGACCATGCTCGCGCTGATCGCCATCACCGGCGGAATCGCGCGCGCGCAAACTCCGCCTCCTCCGGCGGGGCAGACCCAGCAACGTCCCCGTCCGAAACCGGGCACCATCCTCGACACGCCGTCGTCCGGCGGACGCATCACCGACGCGCCCGCGGCGACGCCGCAGCAGAATCTCTCGGGCGTGATCGTCGAGCGATTCGAGGCGGTGGGAAACACCACCGTCGCCAGCGACACCATCCGCGTTTACCTGGGCATCTCCCCCGGCGATCCGTACGATCCCGCGGCCATCCGCCGCAACTTCGTCAATCTCTGGCAGACGGGCCTCTTCGATGACATCCGCATCGAAGCGGAGCGCGGCGAGACGGGCGTGGTGGTCAAGGCCATCGTCAAGGAGCGTCCGCGCATCGGCTCCGTCGAGTTCCGCGGCAACAAGGAGCTCAACCAGTCGAAGGTCAACGAGGTGCTGGAGCGCGAGAAGATCGATCTCCACATCGGCAACACCATCGAGCAGACGCTCGTGAAGCGCGCCGCGGAAGCGATCAAGCGCGCGTACAGCGAAGGCGGATTCGAGGGCGTGCAGGTCGACAGCGTCATGGAAGATCTGGCCACGCCCGGCGACAAGAAGATCGTCTTCATCATCAATGAAGGCATCAAGGCCAAGGTGGCGTCGATCGACTTCGTCGGCAACAAGGTCTTTTCGGATTCGCGCCTGCGCGGCCAGATGAAAGAGGTCAAGAAGCACAACCTCGTCACCTGGGTGCGCAAGAAGAATCTCTACGTTCCCTCGAAGCTCGACGAAGACCTCGAGCACATCAAGAACTTCTACCAGGACCACGGCTACCAGGCCGTCTCGTTCGGCGACCCGCAGATCACTACCTCGGGCAAGCGCGTGCGCATCACCATTCCGGTCAAGGAAGGCGACGTGCACACGTTCGGCGACGTGGCCGTGGAAGGCAACACGGTCTTCACGAACGAGCAGATCATCGGCAACTGGCCGCTGAAGCCGGGGGCCACGCTGGCGCGCAAGCCGATCCAGGCACGCGTCGACGCGTTCGGCGAGGCGTATCGCATGCGCGGGTACATCTACGCGTACGTCGATCCGGAGTACACGGTCCGCCCGAACAGCAACGTGGTCGACGTGAAGCTGCACGTCTTCGAAGGCGATCAGTTCCGCCTCGGCCGCCTCGAGTTCGTCGGCAACACCACCACCAAGGACAAGGTCCTGCGCCGTGAGATCTTCCTAGAGGAAGGTCAGATCATGGACATGGAGACCTTCAAGCAGAGCCTCTACAAGCTCGGCCAGCTCGGCTTCTTCAAGATCAACGACAACCCGGATTTCAAGGTGAATCCGGAGACGAAGACCGTCGACGTGACGGTGAAGGGCGTGGAGGAAGGGAAGAACGACGTGCAGTTCGGAGGCGGTTACTCCGAGGGCGGCGGGTTCTTCGTGCAGGCGCAGTTCGCGACGCGCAACTTCCTCGGCGAGGGCGAGAACTTCTCCCTCGGCTACCAGCGCGGCCGGCGCACGAACTTCTTCTCCATCTCGTACGCCGATCCCTGGTTCCTGGACACGCCGAACTCGCTGGGCGTCTCGCTGTACAACCGCGAGACCGTGCTGCCGGCGTCGTTCGGCTACGAGCAGCGCGGGAAGGGCGGCACGGTTGCGTACGGCTATCGTCTGCGCCGCTTCGACTCGCTGTCGCTGCTGTACGGCTACGAGCGCTCGCGCAGCGTGTACCAGTCGCAGGAAGTGCCGGATCCGAACGGCAACGTGCCGCAGCCGCTGATCTCGGACCTGCGCTTCATCACGTCCACGATCGTGCCGTCGTATCGGTACGACTCGCGCGACAACCCCTTCGACACGACGCGCGGCTCGCGCATCGCGCTCAGCCTCGCGTACGCGGGCGGACCCCTGGGGGGCTCGGTGGAGATGTTCAAGCCCACCATCGGACTGACGCGCTTTCTGCGCCTGTCGCGACGGAGCTCGGTCAGCGCGAACATCGACGCCGGTTACATCTACAACTTCCGCGATGACTGCGCGCACACGTACAACGAGCTGTCCAATGAAGTGCCGGACCTCTGCGTCCCGACCTCCGATCGCTTCCTGGTAGGCGGCGAGTTCTCGGTGCGCGGCTTCGGCTACGGCACGCTCGGACCGTACGAAGACTTCCCCGGCCGCGGACCGCGTCCCGCCGGCGGCTACAGTCACATGACGTACAACTTCGAGTACATCTACCGCGTCAACGATCCGATCCGCATGGTGCTGTGGGCGGACGCGGGCCGCGCGTACGGCTACCAGGAGAGCATCGACTTCGCCAAGCTGCGCTACAGCGCGGGCGCGGAGATGCGCCTGTTCCTGCCGGTGTTCCAGTTCCCGCTGCGCTTCATCTACGCGATCAATCTGCACCCGGAGACCACGGATGGACGCAAGGACGAGTTCGAGAGTTTCCAGTTCACGATTGGGAATACGTTTTAGCGGACGGGGGCTTTAGCCACTGTCCGACGATCACAGAAGGAGATCCCCCGATGAAGAAGTTCCTCGTTGCAGTTGCGGCAACCGCCATGGCGCTGCCGATGTTTGCCCAGACCACGCCGGCGCGCGTGGCCGTGATCGACGTCCAGAAGGTCCTCACGCAGTCGACGGCCGGCAAGGCCGCCTACGACAAGCTGAAGAAGATGCAGGACGACAAGATGGCCCAGGCCAAGTCGCTGGACGAAGAGGTGAAGAAGCTCGACGCCGACATCGCCACCAAGCGGCTGTCGCTGAGCGAAGACAAGCTCACGGAGATGCAGAAGTCGCTGGCCGACAAGCGCATCAACATGCAGCGCTACGCGCAGGACGCGGAGCGCGAGATCGGTGAAGCCCGCGACCGCGAGCTGATGGCCCTGGAAGGCAAGATCAAGCCGGTCATCGACGCCCTCGGCAAAGAGATGGGCCTGGCCGCGATCTTCAACAAGTTCGAGTCCGGCCTGGTCTACGCCTCGGACGCAATCGACATCACCGACACGGTGATCCAGCGCTTCAACGCCGCGAACCCGGCGACGGCGGCGAAAAAGTAACCGTCTCCGCGCTGCGTTGTTCCGAAAAAGCCTCCCGCACGGGAGGCTTATTTCGTGTCATCCCGAGCCGCGCAGACGGTCGAGGGACCTTCCCCGTGGCGTGGCAAAGTGGAAGGTCCTTCGACTTCGCTGCGCTCCGCTCAGGATGACACCTGGGCTCGTGTCATCCCGAGCCGCGCAGACGGTCGAGGGACCTTCCGCCGCGCCGTGGCAAAGTAGAAGGTCCTTCGACTTCGCTGCGCTCCGCTCAGGATGACAGTCGCGCGCGCGGGGTAGCATCACGGCGTGATCATCGTCACCTGCTGCGTGTCGTTGTTCGTCACCGACACCATCGCCCACATCGTGGGGATCGACGGCGAGATCAGCGGGCGGCCGAGGTTTTCGATCTGCACGCGGATGGTCGGGGTGGCGGCGCGGATGGCGGGGGTGAGCAGGTCCACCTGCGCGTACGCCGGATAGAACGGCATGGCCGGATCTTCAGTGAACAGATGCGTCGCGTGCGCCGTGAGCTCCAGTTGCGCGAGCGGTTGCGAGAGGATCGGCGAGTAGATCGTCACGCGCACGGGGACGTCGTCGTTGATGCCGCAGTCGTACACCCGCAGCGTCGCGCGGTATTGCGAGTCGGTCGGGATGTCGATCAGCGTGATCGTGTCCGCCAGCTCGTCCTTCGACACGAACGGGATCGCCGCGCCCCAGCTGTTCGCGGTGCGCGAGACGTCGCGCACGCGCAGCGACTTTTTCACCTGCGAGTCGAGCGGCAGCGGAACGTAGACGAAGGCGCCACCGGTCCCGTTGCCGAAGAGCATCGGCTTGGTGGTGAATTGGGGCGCGATGAAGTCCGCGTTCGGCGCGGGCGGTGACAACTGACCGGGATTTCCGAACGGCCCGACGACGATCGCCTCGAACGCCGATCCGTTGAAGAACGTCAGCTCGCCCTTCCACTGCGAGCCGTTCGCGCCGGCGATCATCTCGCCCGTGACCGGCACGAGGTAGCGCGCGTAGTTGTCGGCGCCGCCCGCGGTGTCGGTGAA
>DATLBM010000321.1:0-5838 GCA_035526885.1 Thermoanaerobaculia bacterium
GATGCGCTTCTGCTTCACGTGCAGGTCGACGAAGACCATCACCTTCGCGCGCAGGATGTCGGGCTGGAACGGCTTCGAGATGTAGTCCACGGCGCCCATCTGGTAGCCGCGGAACACGTACTCCTCTTCCTTGCTGATCGCCGTAAGGAAGACGATCGGGATATACCGAGTGCGTTCGCGCGACTTGATCAGCTGGGCGGTCTCGAACCCGTTCATGCCGGGCATCTGCACGTCGAGGAGCACCACGGCGAAGTCGTGCTGCAGCAGCTTGCGCAGCGCCTCCTCGCCCGAGTGGGCCCGCACCAGCTTCTGCTCCAGCGGTTCGAGGATCGCCTCCAGCGCCAGGAGATTCTCCGGTCGATCATCGACCATGAGAATCTCGACCTGGTCGCGCTGCGTGAGCACCGAGCGCGGCGTGGTCTGGCTCGGCGCGCTCATTGCTGGCCCCTGGCGGCGTGAATGGACGGAAGCGTCGCAAGGTATCCCGCAATGCGCTCGAGCGGGAAAACCCGCGCCTGCGGCACCGCGGCGATGGCGGCTTCAGGCATCGTTGCCACTTCAGCGGTGGCGGGATCCTGGACGATCGCCAGGCCGCCGACATCCGCCACGCGGCGCAGCCCCTGCGCGCCGTCGGCGTTCGCGCCCGTCAGGATCACCCCGATTGTGCGACGTTCGTACGCGTCCGCCGCGCTCGTGAGCATGACGTCAATGGAGGGGCGGCTGTAGCGCACCGGCGCCTCGGTGGAGAGCGCGAGGAATCCGTTCTCCACCATGGTGTGATAGTCCGGGGGGGCGAAGTAGAGGCGCCCCGGCTCTATCGGCATCTTGTCCTCCACGTCGCAGACCCGCAGATGCGTGTTGCGCGTGAGAAAGCCCGCGAGGTTCGACTCGGAGTCGCGATGCCGGTGCTGGACGACGACGATCGGAATGTCGAAGTCGGCCGGAAGTGCGCTGAGAATCGCGCGCACCGCGGCCAGGCCACCCCAGGACGTTCCGACCACGATGATCTCGTAGCCCTGAAAATCCCCGACGGTGCCTTCATCGGACCTTCCGGTAGATCTTTTCATTCTGATCGAGCCTCTCGTAGCAAGGCTCGTACGTGGAGAACTTCAGCGTTTCCTTGCTGCCCAGGCACAACATGCCGAGCCGGACGAGGCTGTCGTAGAACAGCGAGTGCACTCGGTTCTGCAGGTCCTTGTCGAAATAGATGAGGACGTTGCGGCAGAAGATGACGTGGAATTCCGCGAACGAACGGTCCGTGACGAGGTTGTGCTGCGCGAAGACGACGTTGCGCGCCAGCCGGCCGTCGAAGAGGGCGCCGTCGTACTTCGCGGTGTAGTACTCCGAGAACGACCGCTTGCCGCCGGCGCGAATGTAGTTCTCGGTGTACTCCTGCATCCGCTCGAGCGGAAAGATCCCGCGCCGCGCCTGCTGCAGCACGACGTCGTTGATGTCGGTCGCGTAGATGCGCGCCCGATCGTACAGCCCTTCTTCCTCGAGGAGGATCGCCATGGAGTACACCTCCTCGCCCGTCGAACAGCCCGCGTGCCAGAGCCGGAGATAGGGATACGTCCGCAACAGCGGAATCACCTGGGCCCGGAACGTCGTGTAGAACAGCGGGTCGCGGAACATCGAGGTGACGTTGACCGAGAGGTCGAGCAACAGGCGCTCGAGCGAGTCGGCGTCGTGCAGGACCATCGCCTGGAGCTGCGACAGGTTCTGCAGTCCTTCCGCCTCCACCCGCTTCCAGAGGCGCCGCCGGATCGACGCGTACGCGTACGAGCGGAAGTCGAACCCATACTGCCGGAAGATCCCCTCCAGCAGCAGCTCGACTTCCGTGCGCTCCAGCTCGGCGTTGTAACCGACCGGAGGACCGGGCATTGCGGCCCGATCCTCGTGCTCGGTCGGCGACCTCCGCGGAACTACCGATACAGCCATACCCTCATCAGGCTCAGCAATTGATCGGCGTCGACCGGTTTGGTGATGTAGTCGGAGGCACCGGCCGCGATGCAGCGCTCCCGATCCCCCTTCATCGCCTTGGCCGTGAGCGCAATGATCGGCAGCGTCTTGAAGCGTTCGTCCTCGCGAATGGTCCGCGTCGTCTCGAACCCGTCCATCTCTGGCATCATGATGTCCATGAGGACGAGGTCGTAATCCGACTTTGAGTTGAGCTTGCCGATCGCGTCTTTTCCGTTCTCCACGAAGTCCACGATCATGCCGTGGTCTTCCAGGACGCTCGTGAGCGAGAAGATGTTGCGGACGTCGTCGTCGACGATGAGCACCTTTTTCCCCGCGAACACCGCGTCCGCGTTGTGCAGGCGCTCGAGCATGCGCCGCTTCTGCTCCGGCAGCTTCTTCTCGACGCGATGCAGAAAGAGCGCGGTCTCGTCCAGCAGCCGCTCCGGGGACTTCACGTCCTTCACGATGATCGTCTCGGCGAGCTTGCGGAGCTGGGTCTCCTCTTGCTGGGAGAGGTCGCGTCCCGTGTAGATGATGATCGGCAGGTCGCGCATGCCAGGGTTCGACTTCACCGTCTCCAGCAGCTGGAATCCGTCCGTCGGGCCACGCAGGCCGAGGTCGAGCACGACGCAGTCGTACTTTCGCTGCGACAGCTCGCGCAGCGCTTCATCCGCGGTGCCGACCGCCGTGATCTCGACGTCCTCGTGCCCGATCAGCTCGATCATCGATTTGCGCTGGCTCTCGTCGTCCTCCACCACCAGCAGCCGCTTCACGGACTGGTCGATGAACTGCGAGATCTTCGCGAACGATTCCTCGAGCGCCTCCCTCGTGACCGGCTTTTCGAGATACGCCATGGCTCCCGCCTTGAGTCCCGCCTGGCGTTCGCGGACGCCGCTGATGATGTGCACGGGAATGTGTCGCGTGTCCGGATGGTGCTTGAGGCGATCGAGCACGCCCCAGCCGTCCACCCCTGGCAAATCGATGTCGAGGGTGATCGCGTCGGCGTTGTACTCGTGGGCCATCTGGATCGCCGATTCTCCATCGATCGCCACGATCCCCTTGAATCCCTTCTCGTGCGCCATGTCGATCAGGATCTTCGCGAACGGCTCGTCGTTCTCGACGATCAGCACCACACGATCGCCAGGCTCCAGCGTGTCGCGGTCGTCATTGAAGTCCCGTGGACGCGGCAGCTCGGACCTCTCCGCCGTGGCAACGTTGCTGTCGCTCTCCGACTCCTCGTAGTCACTCTCGTCCGCGCGCGTACTCTCGTCGGACGGCAGCGGAGCGGCCGGCGCGATGGCCCTCGCGCCGGGTCTGTCCGCGCCCGACCGTGACGCGCGGAACTTCTGCAGATGACTCTCGCCCGCGCTCACGGCGCGCTGCGACAGATCGTTGCCGCGAATGCGACCGCGCGGCGTCGGAGTGGGCTCCGCCAGCCTGGCCGGGAGGAACAGCGTGAAGGTGCTACCCTCACCCGGGGTGCTCTCCACGCGGATCTCGCCGCCAAGGAGCTGGGCGATGTTCCGGCTGATCGTGAGGCCGAGGCCTGTGCCCCCGAACTTGCGCGAGGTGGTGCCGTCGGCCTGCTGGAACGCCTCGAAGATGAGCTGCTGCTTGTCCTTCGGAACGCCGATCCCCGAATCGCGCACCTCGAACGCCACGACTTCGGGTGAATCGTCCAGCGTGCGTGACGCAAAGCGACGCCCCTTCTCGGCCTTGCGGATCGTGAGACGCACCGAACCCTTCTCGGTGAACTTGAATGCGTTCGACAACAGGTTCTTGAGCACCTGCTGCAGCCGCTGCTCGTCCGTATGCAGTGACTTGGGCGCTTCGTCCCGCACTTCGACCTCGAAGGTCAACCCCTTCTGATCCGCGACCGGGCGGAACGAGCGGTCCACGAACGAGCTGATGTCCGTCAGGAGCACTTCGCCGACGGTGACTTCCATCTTGCCGGCTTCGACCTTGGACAGGTCGAGGATGTCGTTGATCAGGTTGAGCAGGTCGGTGCCCGATGCATGAATCGTCTTCGAGAACTCCACCTGCTTGCTGGTCAGCGTGCCTTCCTTGTTGTCCGCCAGCAGCTTGGCGAGGATCAGCAGCGAATTGAGCGGCGTGCGCAGCTCGTGTGACATGTTCGCCATGAACTCGCTCTTGTACTTCGAGCTGACCGACAGCTGCTGCGCCTTTTCCTCGAGCGCCTGCCGCGCCGATTCCACCTCGCGGTTCTTCTGCTCGACTTTCGCGTTCTGCTCCGCCAACAGGGATGCCTTCTCTTCCAGCTCCTCGTTGACCTGTTGCAGCTCTTCCTGCTGCTCCTTCAACAGCTCTTCGGACTGGCGCAGCGACTTGGCTTGCTGCTCGAGTTCCGTGTTGGACTTCTTCAGTTCGTCCTGCTGTTTACGCAGCTCCTCGGATTGCGACTGCAGCTCCTGCGTGAGGTTCTGCGACTGCTCGAGCAGCTCCTCCGTCCGCATGTTCGCCTGGATCATGTTCAGCACGACGCCGATGCTTTCGGCCAGCTGGTCCAGGAACGTCTGGTGGATCTGGCTGAAGGGCAGGAAGCTCGCGAGCTCGATCACTGCCTTGACGTCTCCCTCGAACAGGATCGGGAGCACGATGATGTTGCGCGGCGGCGCCTCGCCGAGGCCCGACGTGATCTGGATGTAATCGTCCGGCACGTTCTGCAGCAGAATCGGCTGCTTTTCGAGCGCGGCCTGCCCGACGAGCCCTTCCCCGGGCGCGAAGCGCGCGGCGATGTGCTTGCGCGAGCGATACGCGTAGCTGGCGATCAGCCGCAACGACGGCGACTGGGCATCCGAGTCCGCGATGAAGAACGCCCCGTGATGCGCCGACACCAGTGGCGTCAGCTCACTCATGATGAGACGCGAGACGGACTCGAGGTCCTTCTGCCCCTGCATCATGCGGCTGAACTTCGCGAGGTTGGTCTTCAGCCAGTCCTGCTCCTGGTTGCGCTCCGTCGTCTCGCGCAGGTTGCCGATCATCTGGTTGATGTTCGTCTTGAGCAGGTCCAGCTCCCCCTGCGCTTCCACGGTGATCTGTCGCGTCAGGTCCCCCTTCGTCACGGACGTCGCGACGTCGGCGATGTTGCGCACCTGCATCGTCAGCGAGTTCGCCATCGCGTTCACGCTGTCGGTGAGTCCCTTCCAGGTGCCGGCGACGCCGGGCACGTCGGCCTGGCCGCCGAGCTTTCCTTCGGTGCCTACCTCGCGCGCCACGCGCGTCACTTCGTCGGCGAAGATGCGGAGCTTTTCCACCATGCTGTTGATGGTGTCCTTCAGCTCGAGCACCTCACCAGACACTTCGACCGAGATCTTCTGCGACAGGTCGCCGTTGGCGACCGCGGTCATCACGAAGGCGATGTTTCGCACCTGCGTGGTGAGGTTCGACGCCAGGCCGTTCACGTTGTCCGTCAGGTCGCGCCACACGCCGGCGGCGCCCGTGACCTTGGCCTGCCCGCCCAGCTTTCCTTCGGTGCCTACTTCGCGCGCCACGCGGGTGACTTCCCCCGCGAACGCATTCAGCTGGTCCACCATCGTGTTGAACGTGTTCTTGAGCTCGAGAATCTCGCCGCGCACTTCCACGGTGATCTTCCGCGAGAGGTCGCCGCGCGCGACGGCCGTCGACACCTCGGCGATGTTGCGCACCTGCGTCGTCAGGTTTGACGCCATGTAGTTCACGTTCTCGGTCAGGTCCTTCCAGGTGCCGCCGACGCCCGGGACGTTCGCCTGGCCGCCGAGGCGCCCTTCGGTACCTACCTCGCGCGCCACGCGCGTCACTTCGTCGGCGAAGGTGCGGAGCTTCTCCACCATGGTGTTGATGGTTTCCTTGAGCTCCAGGATCTCGCCGCGCACTTCCACG
>DATLBM010000322.1:0-4033 GCA_035526885.1 Thermoanaerobaculia bacterium
CCTTCCGCCTTGATCTTGTAATAGTAGGTCGTGCCGGCAATGACGCTCGTGTCGCTGGCCGACGTCGCGCCGGCGCCGCTCACGAAGCGGTAGGAGGCGCCGGTGAAATTGGCGTTCGTGGCCACGGCGTAGGTGTAGCCGGTGAGGTTGGAATTGCCGCTGTTTCCGCTCCATGACAGATTGATCTGCGAGCTGGACACGGTCGTCGCGCCGAGGCTGGCCGGCGTTGTGGTGGCCGCAACAGCGGACGTGAACGGGGAATCCAGCGCGTCCGTCAATCCTTCCGCTTTGATCTTCCACCAGTACGTCGTAGCGGTTCCCAATCCCGTGCGGGACGTGCTGCTGCTGGTGTTGCCGCTGACGAATATATAAGTTGCGCCGGTAAAGGCGCTGTTGTTCGCGTACGCATACGTGTAGCCGGTGATGTTGGCGTTGCTGCCGTTGCCGGTCCAGGTCAGACCGACGGCACTGTTGGACGTCGCGGCGGCCGCGAGTGACGCCGGTGCCGTGGTGGCGCTGGCGGCCGAGGTCCACGTCGAATCCGGACTCCCCTCCGCCTTGATCTTGTAATAGTAGGTCGTGGCCGTGCTGCGCGATGTGTGCGAGTAGGAAGTGGTATTCGCGCCGCCGGTCCAGACGTACGAGGGATTGGTAAAGGCGGCGTTCGTATCGACCATGAACGTGAAGCCTTCTTCGTCGGTCGAGTTGTCGGTCCACGTCAGGTTGATCTGATTGTTCGAGACGGCAGTAGCGACGAGGTTGGTGGGGGCGTTGGTGGCGCGGGCCGTTCCCGCGATGAAGATGAATATCGCTGCCGCGACGCCGCAGCAGACTCGGGTGCAGGACTTCATTGCAAATCTCCTCGAGTACAGGTCACTAATCGCGTGCCCGCCGAGCCCGATGCTACGGAGGGCCACACTTATTTAGTGAATGCAAGCCGTCGCCCGTTTCAACGGATTGCAGTCGAGGCCGCAAAAAAATCTCAGCGATCGATCCAGCGCGCGGACTTCTCGTTGTAGCGCGAGCCGCTGGTCTTGAGCTCGAGCCGGGCCATGTCCTCCCCGCTCAACGTCACCCTGGTCGCACCGGCGTTGTCCTCGAGGTGCGTGCGCCGCTTCGTGCCGGGGATGGGCACGACGTCATTCCCCTGCTGCAGGAGCCACGCGAGCGCGATCTGCGCCGGCGTCGCGCCGTGCCCGGCCGCAATCTCGCGCACCACGGACGCGGCGCGCATGTTCGCGTCGAAGTTCGCGCCCTGAAATCGCGGATCGCCCCGCCGGTAATCGCCTTCCGGATACTCCTCAGCACGTTTGGCGTCACCCGCGAGAAAACCGCGGCCCAATGGACTGAACGGCACGAGTCCGATGCCGAGCTCGCGCAGCGTGGGGATGATGCGCTCCTCGAGGTTGCGCTCCCAAAGCGAATACTCGCTCTGCAGCGCGGTCACGGGATGCACCGCATGCGCGCGGCGGATCGTCGCCTCCCCCGCCTCGGACAGCCCGAACCAGCGCACCTTGCCCGCTTTCACGAGCTCACCCACGGTGCCCGCGACGTCCTCGATGGGCACGGTCTTGTCGACGCGGTGTTGATAGAGGAGATCGATGGTGTCGATGCCCAGACGCTTCAGCGAGGCGTCGGCGACGGCGCGGATGTTTTCGGGCCGCGAGTTGACGCCGTTCACCTTGCCGTCCTCGATGTTCCACCCGAACTTCGTGGCGATCACGAGTCCGTCGCGACGATCGCGAATGGCCTTCCCCAGCAGCTCTTCGTTGTGAAACGGGCCGTACACCTCGGCCGTGTCGAAGAAGTTGATGCCGAGGTCGATGGCGCGGTGGATGGTGGCGAGGGACTCCTGATCGTTCGCGGGGCCGTACGAGTGCGACATGCCCCAGCATCCCAATCCGATCATCGACACTTCGAGCTCGCGAAGACGGCGCGTGTTCATGGCGCGGAGGATATCCCTGACCAGTCCTCGCGCTGCCTGCGAAACGGCATCGTGAGCACCTTCCCGATGGTGACGTCGCGCGGATCGCGATACGCCGGCACGCCGATGTCGATGCGCTCATCGGGCACGTCGAAGCGGAACGTGCGGTGGAGAAAGTCCCAGACGCTGAACATGGAGGACCAGTTGCTGCTCGTCTCGTCGAAGCGCGCGGAATGATGAATGCCGTGCATGCGCGGCGTCACGATCACGAGCGCGAGCACGGCTTCGAGCTTTCGCGGCAGACGCGTGTTGGAGTGATGGAAGAGGATCGACGCGAAGAGCACGCACTGCCAGATCGCGACCGCCAGCGGGTCGGCGCCGATGATGGCGATCTGCGCGGCGCGCACGGGAATGGACAGCGCGAGCTCGCCGAAGTGAAAGCGCAGCGCGGTGGACGCGTCCATGTCGCGATCGACGTGATGCGGCAGATGGAACCGCCACAGGAACGGCACGCGGTGACACGCCCAGTGCCAGATCCAGAGCGTGTAGTCGAGCATCAGGACGGCGATGACCACCGACACCACGCGCGGCAACGCGATCCAGTGCAGCAGCCCGATGCCTCGGTCCTGCACCGCTGTCGCGACGGGGACGAGGATCGGCGTCTGCAGCAGCGTCATCGCGGCGAGCGACACGCCGCCGGCGGCGAGGTTGCGGATCAGCCGTCGCAGCCGCGGCTCGACGCGATCGCGCAGGGGCGACAGCGTCTCGAAGAGCGTCATCGCGGCGAACATCGCGGCGACGACGACCGGCAGCGTCCACGCGGACATTGCATGAAGTCTATTCGAGGCACTTGACTCTGGAACTGGTTCCAGGCCTTACCTTGTGCGCATGGAACTGCTGATCGGAGATGTGGCCCGGCGCGCCGGAGTCAGTCCGGACACGGTGCGCCACTACGAGCGCAAGGGAATCCTGCAGAACGTGCGTCGCGACCCCAGCGGCTACCGCCGCTATCCGGCCGACGTCATCGACCGCGTGCTGGTCGTGCGCAAGGCGCTGGCGATCGGATTCACGCTCGACGAGCTGTCGCGCATCTTCCGCCGCCGCGCCACCGGCCAGGCTCCGTGCGCGCAGGTGATGGAGCTGGCGCGGCGCAAAGCGGTCGAGCTGGATGAGCGCATCGCCGCGATGACGGCCGTCCGCGCGGCGCTCGCGGAGACGCTCCAGTCGTGGGAACAACGCATTCGCAACACACCCGCCGGCGGCTTCGCCGGGCTGCTCGACTCACTCAAAGACAAGGAGATTTCCCGATGATCGCATTCGCATTCACCCTTCTGCTCTCCACGTGTCCCATGCACGCGCAGCACATGAAAGCCGCGCAGGCCGACGGCAGCGCCGAGCACGGTCAAGACGTTGACCATCGCCACGATACGTTCGGAATGCCGCACACGGCGTCGACGCATGCATTCCGGCTGTTCGAGGACGGCGGCGCCATCGAGCTGCGCGCAAACGCCTCGGACGACGCGGCCACGATCGACGTGATCCGCAAACACCTCCGCTCGATCGTCGAGGAATTCGACGCGGCCGATTTCAAAACGCCCGCCTTCGTCCACGGCTACCCGCCGGCCGGAGTCGAGACGATGGCCCGCCTGCGCGACGACATCCGCTACGAATACCAGCCCC
Source organism: Thermoanaerobaculia bacterium (assembly GCA_035526885.1). Classification (GTDB taxonomy): domain Bacteria; phylum Acidobacteriota; class Thermoanaerobaculia; order Gp7-AA8; family Gp7-AA8; genus QHVT01. The sequence goes on from DATLBM010000322.1 coordinate 3,605, forward strand.
TCCCCGCCGGCGGCCGCATCCGCATGACCACGAAGAGCGCCGAGGCTCTCGCCGCCATCCACGACTTTCTGCGGTTCCAGGTGACGGAGCACCGGACGAAGGACGGGGGGAAGGTGGAGCGGGACGAGTAGCGCGCCGCGGCGTCACCGCTTCCGATTCGTACGATCCAGCGCGGCGCGCAGCGTCCGCGCGAGGCGCACCGCGTCATCGTTGGCCCAGAAGTGCATGAAGAAGAGGCGTGGCTGTTCGTCGAGCATGTGGCTGTGCAGGGCGGTGACGTCGATCCCGCCCGCGCGGAGCTCGCGGATCACCGGATTCACCTCGGATGCAAGCATCACGAAGTCGCCGCTGATGGCGGCGCGGCCGTTGCCGGCGGGCTGAAAGTTGATCGCGGTGGCCACGCCCGCGGCGGGCGGGATCTCCAGGCCG
>DATLBM010000323.1:0-3426 GCA_035526885.1 Thermoanaerobaculia bacterium
CCCCCCCCCCGCCGGTGGCCCCTCGTCGGTCCCCCTTGACACCCGCGCTACACTGAACGCCGTGAACATCAACCGCGCGCATCGCCATCATCACCACCACCACAGACGGTAGGGGTGCATCGGCGTGTGCCCCTCCGAACAGGAAGGGGCGCCCGATGAGCCGCGCGCGAAGTCGAAAACCTCTTCCTGCAACCCGGGCAAGAGGTTTTCGGCTTTTATGGGCAATCAGAAATTCAGATATCCGACCGGCGCCAGGCCGCTGCTGATCGAGGAGACGGCGCGGCGGCGGAGCATCGAGTCGCGCTTCGTGAGCGTCCTCGAAGGCGCGCGGTTCGCCGAGGTGGTGCTGCCGATCATCGACTTCGCGGAGCCGTATGCCGGGATTCCCGGGCGCGTCGAGAAGCAGAGCTACCGCTTCACCGATCGCGAGGGAGAGCTCGTCTCCGTGCGCAGCGACTTCACGCCCATGGTGGCCCGCGCGCTCGCGCCCTCGATCAACGGTAATGGGCTCAACGGCAACCTTCCCTTGCGGGTCTTCTATCGCGGCGACGTCATTCGCTGCGGCGCCACGCGCCTCGGCGTCAACCGCGAGGTCTTCCAGATCGGCGCGGAGATCGTCGGCGACGCTTCCGAGGACGCGGACATCGCGATGCTGCGGCTGGCGATGTCGCTGGCGGAGCTGCTCAGCGCGAATCCGCTCATCGTCACCGCCAACGGTCCCATCGTCGACGACCCGCGCTTCGTCCAGCACGACGAAGAGGATGACGACGGCGGCTACTACACCGGCCTGCGCTTCTGGGTCTACGGCGATGACCGCCGCACGCCGCTCGCGCAAGGCGGGCGTTACGACGACCTCTACTCCCGCTTTGGTGCCGGCGCTCCGGCGATCGGCTTCACCTTCAACGTGGATTGAACGACATGCGAATCGCGATTCCCAAAGGAAGACTGCAGGACCCGGTGCTGGCGACCTTCGCCGCGGCCGGCTACGACATTCCCACGGACGCCGATCTGAAAACGCGCAAGCTCGTGTTCGCGCGCGGCGGCGTGGAATGGATCTTCGTCAAAGACTGCGACGTGCCGGTGTACGTCGAGCACGGCGCCGCCGACGCCGGCGTGGCCGGCCTCGATCAGATCCTCGAGCACGAGTGCACTGCCTATCAGCCCATCGAGCTGCCGTTCGGCCGCTGCCGGATGATGCTCATCGGCGCGCCCGGCGCTCCGCCGCTCACCGACTCGGCGAAGATCGCCACCAAGTACCCGCGCATCGCGCGCCAGTACTGCGACTCCCGCGCTTTGCGCTGCGAGCTCGTGCCGCTGGGCGGCTCCGTCGAATTGGCGGCGGTGCTCCGTCTGACCTCGCACGTCATCGATCTCGTGGAGACCGGCGAAACGATCCGCGTGCACAAGCTCGTCGAGCAGGATTTCGTCGCGGAGATCACGCCGCGGCTCATCGTCGCGAAGAACGTCTACCGCACGAACAGAAACCAGGTGCGCGAGCTGATCGCGCGCGTCGAGGAAGCCAGAAATGAGCTCATTCAAAGCAACGTCGCCTGAAGCCGAAGCCGCATTGCGCGAGATCGAGGAGCGCCGCCGCAGCGCGAACGACGACGCCTTGCGCGTCGCCGACGAGATGATCGCCGGCGTACGCGCACGCGGAGACGCGTATGTCGCGGAGCAGATCGAGAAGTTCGATCGCGTGCAGGTCGCGCCGATTCTCATCGAGCCGCGCAAGGTCACGATCGATCGCGAGCTCGCGTTCGCGCTCGACACGGCCATCGAGCGCGTGGAGTCGTTCCACCTGCGCCAGCTGCCGCAGTCGTATCAGTGGGGCAGCGTCACGCATCGCGTACGCCCGCTGCGGCGCGCCGGCGTGTACGTGCCCGGCGGCCGCGCGGTGTACGTCTCGACGCTGATCATGTGCGCCGTGCCCGCGCGCATCGCCGGCGTCTCCGAGATCGTCGTCGCGACGACGCCTTCCGCGGCCAGCAGGGACGAGCTCCACTACGTCTGCAATCGTCTGGGCATCCGCGAGCTCTATCAATGCGGCGGTGCCGCCGGCATCGCCGCGATGGCCCTGGGCACGGAGTCGCTGAAACGCGTCGACAAGATCGCCGGCCCCGGCAACGCCTACGTGACCGCGGCGAAGGCGCGCCTCATCGGGGAAGTGGGCATCGACATGACCGCCGGTCCGACCGAGCTGGTGATCATCGCCGACGACACCGCGGATCCCGAGCTCGTGCAGGCCGACCTCGACGCGCAGCAGGAGCACGGACCCGACTCCGCGGTGATTCTGATCACCGTGAACACGACATTGAATCTGCGCGCGACGCTGACACTCACCGCCGATTCGATCGAAGACGCCCTGGCGATCGCGGACCGCATCGCGCCGGAACATCTGGCCGTGCAGACGCGCGACGCGGCGAGCGTCGCGCAACGTGCGCAGAACGCGGGCGCGGTGTACGCCGGCGCGTTCGCGCCGCCCGCCGCGGGCGACTACGTGATCGGCTCGAATCACGTCCTGCCCACCGCGGGCTCGGCGCGCTTCTTCTCGCCGCTGGGCGTCTACGACTTCGTGAAGCGCACCAACATCATCACGCTGTCCGAGGATGAGCTGGCGGACATCGGCGGCTTCGCCGCGCGCATCGCGGACTTTGAAGGATTGCCGCAGCACGCCGCGAGCGTGCGCGTGCGGCAGGGGGTGCAGGCATGAGCGCGCGCGCGGCGATCGCGGCGATGACGGCGTACACGCTGGAGCTGCGTGACGCCGAGGTCAAGCTCAATCAGAACGAGTCGCCGTACGACTTTCCGTTCAAGGCCGAGGCGGTGGCGCGGATCTCGGAGCGCGGATGGAATCTCTATCCCGACTTTGAATCGACCACACTGCGCCGCGCGCTGGCCGCGGCGTACGGGTACGAGCCCGAGAACATCCTGGTCGGTAACGGCTCGAATGAGTTGCTCGCGGCAGCGGTGGGCGCGTTCGTGGGGCCGGGCACGCCGGTCGTGTTCCCCAGGCCCACGTTCGCGCTGTACGAGAAGCTGGTGACCATCGCCGGCGGATTGCCGGTGCCGATCGAGATCGATCCGACGCCGGGCCTCTTGCCGGTCGACGGGATGGTCAACACGTTGACGACGCTGAGCGGCGCCGTCTGCATCGTCTGTTCGCCGAACAATCCCACCGGCGGCGTGCTGCCGCCGGGCGGTCTCGACGCGCTTCTGGCCACCGGCGCGACGGTGCTCTTCGACCGCGCCTACGGCGACTTTGCGCTCGACGAAATGCCGCCGCTGCACGACCAGCTGGTGACGTTCTCCACGTTCTCGAAAGCGTGGGGACTGGCTGCGCTGCGCGTGGGGTGGCTGGTTTCGACGGCGGCGACGTGCCGCGAGATCCGCAAGGTCAAGCTCCCCTACTCGCTGAACGTGGTCAGC
>DATLBM010000324.1:0-3622 GCA_035526885.1 Thermoanaerobaculia bacterium
GCCCGTGCCATCCTGCGGGACGATCGCGAGGCCGAGGACGTGATGCAGCAGGCCTACGTCAACGCCTATGCCCACCTTCGGCAGTTCGACCAGCGTGCCGCGTTTGCGACGTGGCTGACCCGTATCACCGTGAACGAGGCACTGGCGCGCCTGCGGAGACGCGGACGTTATCAGCAATTCGAAGAGGGCGCCGAGGAGGCGTCGGAGGTCTCGATGGGTTCGCCTTCTCTGCCCGACCCCGAGCGTCAGGCGATCGGTCGGGAGCTCGGCCGGCTCGTTGAAGCAGCGGTGGATCGACTACCTGACGGTAACCGCGAGGTGTTCGTGCTGCGCGAAGTGCAGGGGCTGAGCACGCGCGAAGCCGCAGAATCACTCGGCATCTCAGAGGACGTGGTGAAGGCCCGGCTGTCCCGGGCAAAGGCGGCGCTTCGGCGCGATCTGATCCAGCGCACCGATATTGCCGCGGCAGCAGCGTTTCCGTTCCACCAGCTCCGGTGTGACCGCATCGTGGCCGCCGTCCTGGCCCGCCTCGGGTGATGTCACGTTTCGCCGCTCCCGAACTCTATTGACGTGAAGCCGCGGACAGCCTTCCGCGCTCACGACAACTGACATCGCCCGGACCTCGGGCGGGAGGACGACTTCATGAAGGTTCATACACTCACGGCATTGCTGTGCTTCGTTGCGCCCGTTGCAATCGTTACGGCGCAAGGCGTCACCGACGCGCAGATTGCGTCGATTGTGGTCACCGCCAACCAGGTGGACATCGACGCCGGACGGCTGGCTATCTCGAAATCCAGGAACCCGGACGTCAAGGCGTTCGGCGATCTGATGGTGAAGGATCACACGGGGGTCAACAAATCGGCGGTCGACCTCGTCACGAAACTTCACGTCACACCGCAGGACAACCCGACCAGTCAGGCGCTCAAGGCGGGCGGCGACATGAACGTCGCGCACCTGAAGACGCTCCAGGACGCAGACTTCGACAAGGCCTACGTCGATCACGAGGTCGCGTATCACCAGCAGGTGCTCGATGCCGTGGACAAGACTCTTATTCCCGGCGCGAAGAACGAGGAGCTCAAGGCGCTTCTGGTGAAGGTCCGCCCGGCGTTCGTGGCGCACCTCGATCACGCGAAGATGGTGCAGGCGGCGCTCAGCGGTAAGAAGTGACCGCGTTGCTGCTCTTCGTTGCCATGACGCTGGCCCCGATTCCCGGCGGATATTCCGGACCCGCCGGATCTCAGAAGGAGTCGGGGCAGCGGGTGGCGCTCGTCATCGAGGCGACCTCCTTCATGCCCGCGTCAGCGACAGTGCACGTCGGCGACCGGGTCACCTGGACCAACAAGGACCCGTTCCCACACAGCGTCACCTCGCGCGACGGCAGTTTCGATTCCAAAGAGATTGCGCCGGGCGCTTCGTGGACCTACCGCGCCCAACGCAAGGGGACGTTCGCCTACATCTGCACGTTGCATCCGACGATGAAGGGAACGCTCACCGTGAAGTGAAGAGGGCGACGGGGCGGGTGCGATGCGACATGAAGTACATTCGAAAGGCGTGTCGCTCCCGATCACCGATACCCGCGAACTGTTTCGTCCGCTCTGCGGGGAGCTCGTTCGGATGCTGCGCGCTCTCCCCGCTGCCGACTGGGATCGGCCGACGATCGCCGGGCGCTGGCGCGTGCGTGACGTCGTCGCGCACCTCTGCGATACCGCATTGCGCAGGCTCTCCTTTCAGCGCGACGGATTGCTACCGCCCCGAGATGCTGCCCGCACTATCGCCTCGCAGGATCTCGTAGTGCTCGTCAACGACCTCAACTCGACGTGGGTTCGCGTGGCGGAGCGGTTCAGCCCACGGGTGCTGACCGACCTGTACGATCACGCCAGCAGCCAGCTCGTTGCGTTCGTCGAGACACTGGACCCGTATCAGGACGCGCTGTTTCCGGTCTCCTGGGCCGGTGAGTCGGTCTCGCGACAGTGGCTCGACATCGGGCGCGAGTTCACGGAGATCTGGCACCACGGCGCCCAGATTCGCGAGGCAGTCGGCGCAGGACCGTTTGCTGATCCGCGCTGGCTCGAGGCGGTGCTGCAGATCTCGATGCACTCGCTGCCAGTGGCCTATCGCACCATGCAGCCGGCCGGAGAGGACGTGTCGATCCTCATCGACATCACCGGTCCGGCGTCGGGAACGTGGACTGTTCACCGCGTGCGCGGGACGTGGGACGTCGATGAAGGAGGTGCGGCAGCTCCGACCGCAACCATCTCGATGACCGATCAGACGGCGTGGCGGCTCCTCTTCAACGCGCTGCCGCCACTCGAGGCACGGTCCCACCTGAGGATCGAAGGGAACGCCGATCTGGCGGTCCCCCTCATAGCGGCGCGCTCCGTAATCGTCTGAGGCCGGGTCGACGAACGATGCGGCGAAGAGACTTTGATCTGATCGCATTCGACGGCGACGACACGTTGTGGCACAACGAGCGCAGCTTCCGTGAAGGGCGCGATCAATTTCGTCGATTATTGAGCCGGGCTGGCGTCGTGTTGAGCTCTGAGGAGATCGACGTCTGCGTCAACCGCATCGAGGAGGCGAACCTCCAGTATTACGGCTATGGCGTGTCGAGCTTCGTGTTGTCACTGGTCGAAACCGCAATCGACCTGACCGACGGCCAGATCTCGGGTCGCGATCTCCGGGATCTGATCGATCTCGCCAAGCACATGCTGACGGAGGAGATCGAAGTATTTCCCGGCGCTCACGAGGCGCTGACGACGCTGGCCCGGTCCTCGCCGCTGATGCTGATCACGAAGGGCGACCTGCTGCACCAGCGGTCGAAGCTGGATCGGTCCGGCCTGGCCGGGTGCTTTCGCTTCATCGAAGTCGTCAGCCACAAGACCGCCGACGTCTACACCTCGATCCTGTCTCGCCACGATATTTCAGCCGACCGCTTTCTGATGGTCGGCAATTCACTTCGGTCCGACATTCTGCCGGTGGTCGAAGCCGGAGGGTCGGCTGTCTACATTCCCGCCGCCGTGAGCTGGTCACACGAACACGCTGACGTCCCGGCGCATGCGCACGGGCGCTACGTCGAAGTGCCGACACTCGAGCAGCTGCCGGACGCGATCAGGACCCTCGTTAAAACGTCACCTTCACCGCGAGTTGCGCCTGCCTCGGGTCGCCGACGCCCTGCCGCAGGAAACCGTCGAAGTTGAAGAGCGCCGGGGTCGAGAGCGCCAGCTGACTACAAGGGCGACGTTCGCTCAGTAGGGAACATCGATCAGCCGCTCGCTTGCCTGCATGTCCTGGTCGAGCAGCCGGAGCAGCGCCTTCGCCACCGGCCCTGGTGTGCCGTCCCCAATTCTCTGGTCATCCCATTGGACGATCGACGCGACCTTGACCGAACTGCCGATCAGCAGCATCTCGCGCGATGCGCGCGCTTCCGGCACGGTGATGTCGCGGACCTCGATCGCCTTCACGACTCCTTGCTGGCGTAACGATTCGGCCAGTTCGAGCAGGCGAAGCGACGTACATCCGGCCAGCACGTGATCGAACTTCGGGTGCGCCAGCACACCATCACTCGTGACGAACGCCACGTTCATGTTCGAGCTCTCACCGACGTGACCTTCGGCATCGATGA
>DATLBM010000325.1:0-2390 GCA_035526885.1 Thermoanaerobaculia bacterium
GCGCTGCAGCCCGCCGTTCCCGACGGCACGCCGGTTCCGCTCGATCCCAACGCACCGCCGCCGGGCGTCGACTACGCGAGCATCAATGATCAGCTGATTCAGAACCGCGATCGCCTCCGGACCGACGTGATGATGCTGCTCGACGATCAGGGCAACCTCATCGCGCGCACGGACAAGCTGAACATCGCCGGCGGGGCGATGGAGGACTTTTACGAGAAGTCGCCGCTGGTGAAGTCGATCGTCGATGACGGCCAGATCGACGTCACCACCGGCGTCCTCCCGCTCGACGGAAAGCTCTTTCACGTCGCCGTGGCGCCCGTGGCCTCCGGCGCCCGCTCGGTGCGCATCGGCTACCTGATCAATGGTTACGCAATGGACGACGAGTTCGCGAATCGCATCGACGCGGCGTCGAACGCCGGAGTGATGTTCGCCAGTAAAGACAACACCGTCCGCTCGACGAATGCGCCCAGCGTGATGCCGAAAGACATCGCCCCCGGACGCACGTCGGAAGCGACCGTCGATCGCAGCCGCTACATCGTGACCTCGCGGCCGCTGCGCTCGGGCAAACAGATCGTCGGCAACGCGCTTTTCCTCCGCTCGCTCGACCGCGAGCTCGCACCCTTCCGCCAGATCGAACAGGCCATGCTCTTTGGCGGCGGCGCGGCACTGCTCCTCGCGTTGCTCTTCTCCTGGCTGATCGCGAAACGCGTGACGCGCCCGATCTCGCAGCTCGCGAGCATCGCGCAGGCGGTGACCGCGGGCGATTACAGCGTCGGCCCCGACACCCGCGGCAACGACGAAGTGGGAATCCTCGGCCGCTCCTTCGGCAAGATGATCAGCTCCCTGCGCGATAAGGCGGAGCTCGAGGAGCTCTACGCGCAGATGGCCGAAAAATCGGCCGAGACTCCCGCTCCGGCCTTTCGCCACGAGCCCGCGATGCTCGACGAAGGCACGGTCCTGGTCACCGACCTCCGCGGGCTCCCCGCGACGGTGGGCGAGGGTGACGCCGCCTCGGTCATCGCCACCGTCGAGCGCGCGATGCGCGTACAGCAGAACGAAGTGGCGCGCCAGGATGGCGAGGTCCGCGAGATCAACGGCCATCGCCTCGTCTCCGTGTTCCGCGGCGATCGCGGGATCATTCACGCCATCCGCGCGGCCCGCGCAATCAACGAGGAGCTCGCGGCGGGGACGTCGATGTCGATCGGCGTCGGCATCGCCACGGGCGAATTCGTTTCCGGCTCGGTGACGCTGGATCACGACAGCGGACTGGCGATCGTCGGCAACGCGCCGCTGCTGGCGCTGCTCTTCGCCTGGCACGCGCCGAACGGCTTCGCGTATGTCTCGTACGAGAGCGCGCAGGCCGCGGGCGCCGAGGTATTGAACGCGGCGGCGCGAGAGGAAGTGCGGCTGAAGTGGTTGCCGCAGCCGTTGCCCGTCGCCGCGCTGCCGCTCGTCAGCGTGACCACGGGCATGATGCGCTCCGTCGGCGGCACGCTCAGCGGCGACGCCACGCTGCGCATGGACAGCGGCACGATCCCCGGCACGACGTCGCCCGCCGGCGCGCCGGTCGAACTGACCGCGGGCCAGCTCTTCGCGACCCGCTACCGCATCGAGTCCATCCTCGGCCGCGGCGGCATGGGCATCGTCTACAAGGCGAACGACACGCAGCTCGACGAGACCGTGGCCATCAAGACGCTGCCCGGCGACGTGATGACGCGATCGCCCGAGGATCTGGAGCGCTTCAAGCGCGAGATCCGGCTGGCGCGCAAGATCACGCATCGCAACGTTCTGCGCACGTTCGATTACGGTGAAGCCGACGGCGTGTACTTCATCAGCATGGAGTTCGTGCGCGGCTACACGCTGAGCGAGTTGATGGACGAGGCGCCGGCGCGGCAGATGCCCGCGCGCGCGGCGGTAGGCATCACGCGCCAGATCTGCCGGGGACTGCAGGCCGCGCACGAGCAGGGCATCATTCATCGCGACATCAAGCCGCAGAACGTCCTCATCGACGCGAAGGGCGAGGTGAAGCTGATGGACTTCGGCGTCGCGCGCATGGCCGAGGCGCCGGAGGCGATGACGCAGGCGGGATTGATCGTCGGGACGCCGCACTACATGAGCCCCGAGCAGGTGCAGGGCAAACAGCTCGATGCGCGCACCGACGTCTACGCGATGGGCGTGCTGCTGTACGAACTGCTCGTCGGGCGCCGCCCGTTCGAGTCGACGTCCCTGACCGGCATTCTCACGGCGCACATCATGGAGAAGCCGAAGCCGCCCATCGAAGCGCGCCCCGACATCGGCCGCGACCTGAACGCGATCGTGCTGCGCTGCCTGGAGAAGGATCCGAAGGCCCGCTACGCGGATGCAGGCGCGCTGCTCGCGGATCTCGAGCA
>DATLBM010000326.1:0-25626 GCA_035526885.1 Thermoanaerobaculia bacterium
GCGTGACCTATATGAATCAGCCGCTGAAATGCCCTGATCGCCTGCGGCCGAAGGTCGCCGTTGCTAGTTGTTCGTTGCTAGTCGCTCGTTGTTACTTGTACGGAAGCATCCGATCAAGCTTGTGCTGCTCAGCCTCGGACACCGTCGTGCTCTTGCGCAAGCCGCGCTTCCGCTTGGTCGACTTGCTCGTGAGAATATGCCGCTTGAACGCCGAGCCGCGCTTGTATTTGCCGGTCGCCGTCTTCTTGAACCGCTTCGCGGCTCCACGGTGCGTCTTCATTTTCGGCATGGTTTCTCCCTAAAGCCTCGCTGGTAACTTTCTGAGGACACGAATGATTCCCGCGGAGCCCTTCCTCCGTTGCTCCTCGGGTTCCACAGAGTTCCTCGGACCTGTTTTCCCGAGGGACTCCGAGGAACCGAGGAACCGAGGAGACTACTTGTTGGGAGCGATGACCACGGACATCCGGTTTCCCTGCAGGTCCGGATGCGGGTTCTCGGAGGCCCCGAACTCCTTGATCTCCACCAGCAGGCGATCGAGGACGGCTTTTCCCAGCTCCATGTGCGTCATCTCGCGGCCGCGAAAGCGAACGATGGCCTTGACCTTGTCTCCGTGCTCGAGGAAGCGGATGACGTGGTTCTTCTTGAAGTCGAAGTCGTGCTCGTCGATGCGGGGGCGGAACTGCACCTCCTTGACGATGATCACCTTCTGCTTCTTCTTGGCTTCCCCTTCCTTCTTCTTCTTTTCGAAGAGGAACTTGCCGTAATCCATGATCTTGCAGACGGGCGGGTTGGCCGTGGGCGAGATCTCGACGAGATCGAGGTCTTTCTCGCGCGCCATCTCCTGCGCCTGCGTGATGGGAACGATTCCGACCTGCTTGCCTTCGGAATCGATCAGCCGCACCTCGGCGTGGCGGATCAGGTCATTGATACGGTTTTCGGGTTCCGCCGGACGGCGGTCGAATCTCGGATTACGGCGTGGCGGAAAAATACGTGGTTCCTCCTAAGGTTTACGAAGTGGGTAAAAATACGGACAAAGCCGTCACAAAGTCAACGCACGGCTGCTCATCAACTCTCCAGCCATCCTGATCAATTCCTCGATTGCCACTGCTCCCTGATCGCCGCCGGTGCGTTTGCGCAGGCTCACCGCGCCGCTCGATGCTTCCTTTTCGCCGACGATCAGCATCCACGGAAGCTTGCGCAACTGCGCGTTGCGGATCTTCGCGCCGAGCTTGTCGTTCGATGCGTCGACTTCCACGCGCACCCCCGCGGAGCGCAGTTTCGCTGCCACGTCGTTCGCGTAGTCCACGAACTTCTCCGACAGCGGCAGCACCGCGGCCTGCACCGGATTCAGCCAGAACGGGAACGCGCCGGCGAAGTGCTCGATGAGGATGGCGATGAAGCGCTCGAACGATCCGTAGATCGCGCGATGCAGAACGGCCGGACGATGCTCCGCGTTGTCCGCGCCGACATAAGTCAGATCGAAACGCTCCGGCGCGTTGTAGTCGAGCTGCATGGTGCCGAGCTGCCATTTGCGGCCGATCGAGTCCGACACGTCGAAGTCGATCTTCGGACCGTAGAACGCGCCTTCCCCTTCCTTGATCTCGTACGGGCGGTTCAGCGACTCCAGCGCGCTGCGCAGCAGGTTCTCCGCGCGATCCCACAGCGCATCGTCGCCGATGCGCTGCGGCGGGCGGGTGGAGAACTTCGCGGTGTATTCGAGTCCGAAGGTCGAGTAGACGCGGTCCAGCAGCGCCACGAAGCGCCGCACTTCCTCCGGCACCTCGTCTTCCACGCAGTAGATGTGCGCGTCGTCCTGCGCGAACTGCCGCACGCGGGTGAGGCCGCCCAGCGATCCGGTCAGCTCGTTGCGATGCAGCACGTCCTGGCTGTGCATGCGCAGCGGCAGGTCCCGGTAGCTGTGCTTCTTCATCCCGTACAGCAGGTGATGCGACGGGCAGTTCATCGGCTTCATCGAGAAGTCGTGCTCCTCGGTCTCGTTGTCGAGCACGAGGAACATGTTCTCCTTGTACTTGCCCCAGTGACCGCTGATCTCCCAGAGGCCTTTGTTGTAGAGGAGCGGAGTCTTGATCTCGACGTAGCCGTTCTCCAGCACCAGCTCGCGCATGAACGCGGCCAGGGTGTGGTAGAGGGTGGTGCCGGCCGGAGTCCAGAACGCCGCGCCCGGCGCGAACGGGTGGAAGTAGAAGAGGTCGAGCTCCTTGCCGAGGCGGCGGTGATCGCGGGCTTTGGCTTCTTCGACCTGTTTGAGGTAGGCCTCCAGCTGTTCCTTGTCCGCCCACGCGGTGCCGTAGATGCGCTGCAGCATCGCGTTCTTCTCATCGCCGCGCCAATACGCGCCGGCGACGCTCAGCAGCTTGAATGCGCCGAGACGGCCGGTGGAGGGGACGTGCGGTCCGCGGCAGAGATCGAACCAGTCGCCCTGGTGATAAACGGACAGGTCTTCATCGCCGGGGATGCCTTTGATGATGTCGACCTTGTACTTTTCGCCGGCCTTCTCGAAGCTCGCGATGGCTTCCTCGCGCGACCACACCTCGCGTCGCACGGGCAGATCGCGCTTCACGATCTCCTGCATCTTTTCCTCGATGCGCCGCAGATCGTCTTCGGTGAACGGACGATCGGTCCCGAAGTCGTAAAAGAAACCGTTCTCGATGACCGGACCGATGGTGACCTGCGTGCCGGGGAAGAGCTCCTGCACCGCCATGGCCATGAGGTGCGCTGTGGAGTGGCGGATGGTGTCGATGCCTTCCTCGGACTTCGGAGTCACGATCTCGACCTTCGCGCCGTCGGGCACGGGAGCGTAGACGTCGACCACCTTGCCGTTCACTTTGCCGGCCAGCGCGTCTTTCGCCAGACGCTTGCCGATCGACGCGGCCACGTCGGCCACGGTGGCGTTTTCGGGGACTTCACGGACGGAGCCGTCAGGAAGTTGTACGTTCATCACAGACCTCGCGGACAAAAACAAAAAGACAGGGCCGAAGCCCTGTCTTTGATCATTTCGAATTTCGGGGGATCAACGACAGGGCGCGAGCGTGGGAGTGCTCGTCGTTCGCGTCTGCTCCGTCGTCGTGCGCAACATGAGGCCGGGGAGTATAGCACGCACCGGTTGGCGGTTGGCGGTTGCCGGTTGCCGTTGGCGGTTGCCGGTTGCCGGTTGCCGGTTGCCGGTCCGGTTGCCGGGGGTTGGCCGCACGTGCGGTACACCGGACATCACGAACCGCCAACCGCCAACCGCCAACCGCCAACCACTCCAGTGTGCTACCTTAGCCGCGATTGGTCCGAATAACCTGTCTCGCGCTGTTGCTGGCGCTGCCGCTTTGGGCCGGCTTCGTCGGGCCGCAGGTTCCCGTCTCGACGCCGGTCGTCGACTTCGTCCCCACGCTCGCGGGCGATCCGCGCATCGCCTCGAACGGTGACGGGTTCCTCGTCGTCTGGGGCGACGTTCTCGGCATCCGCGCCGTGCGTCTCGACGTCGGCGGCGCTCCCATCGACGACGAGCCTGCCCTGATCGCGACGCGAGGCCCGGTCGCCGACGTTGCCTCGGACGGCCGCGACTACGTGGTCGCCACGTGGTGCGGCACGCAAGACCAGCCGAAGACGTGCTTCCTCCACTACGCGCCGGACACGGGCACGGCCACGATGCGCGGTGCGGTGGACGGCGAAGACGCCTCGATCGCATCCGACGGCACCGGCTACCTCGTCACCTATCGCACGAAGAACCATTCCGTCGATCTCGTGCCGCTGCACGCCGACGGCACGTTCGCCGGCGCGGCGTTCTCCGCGGCCGCGAATCAGGAGCGCGCGCGCATCGCCTCGAACGGCGAGCAGTACTACCTCGTCTTCGTGAACTCGCGGCAGGCCACCGGCGTGCTGGCGTCGGAGGCAGGGGAGTTGGGACAGCGTCACCGGCTCAGCAACGCCGGCACGTACTACGCCCTCGGCGTCGCCTCCGACGGCGACGATTTCCTCGTCACCTTCAGCGAGCGCCTCAATCCGCCGGATCTGCGCGTGACGCGCGTGTCGCGCGACGGCGTGGCAGCGCCCGCGACGTCGCTGCTTCGCGAAGGCATCGAGCACTCGCTCGCCTGGAGCGGATCGCGTTACGTGGTCACGTACACGGCCGCGACCTCGGACGTCCGCGCGCTCGAGGTCTCCGCGAGCGGGACCATCCTCGGCGCTTCGTACACCGTCGCTGCCACCGGCGACGCGGAGCGCGGCAGCGTCGTAGCAGGAAACAGCCGCGCGACGATCGCGGTCTGGCACCGCGACGTCGACGATCGCGACGCGATCGTCGCACGACGCCTCGACTCCGATGCGCCGGCGTTTGTCCTGCACCGCGGCGTGTCGTCGCAGGGCGACGTGGCTGCCACGAATCGCGCGGTGGCGTGGCGCGAGATCTCCGGCAGCGCTCTCACCTCGCGCGTCTTCCTGCAGCGCCTCGGCAGCGCCGGCGAGCCGCTCGACGGCCGCGGCGTGGCCATGCCCGCATCGGCGCGACACCAGATCACACCGGCCATCGGACGCGACGTGATCGCCTGGGTCGAGGTCACGTCGATGAAAGACGACCTGGGAGACCTGCTGGCGATGCGCCTCGACGCGAACGGACTTCCCGCCGGCACGCCTCGCCGCCTGGGGACTGCGTGGGCGGGCGATGCGGTGACTGTGGCGATGGACGACCTCGTGATCTGGCATTCGGGCGACGCGATCGTGGGGATGCGCACCACCGACGCCGGCGAGCCGGTGCGCCTCGCGTTTCCCAGACAGCGGTGGTCGGCGTATCCGAGCGTGGCGTCGAGCGACGCCGGCTTCCTCCTGCTGTGGGACGCCGGACACGTGCAGGCGTTCAGCCGCAACGGCCATGCCGTGGGCCCGCAACAAGATCTGTACGCGGCGCATCAGGCGGTGTGGAACGGCACGGACTACGTCGTTTTCGGATTCGCGTCGTACGGCGGCGGCAACGACGCCACGCGTGTGCGCCGCTTCAGCGTGACGGGCATTCAGATCGGCGACGACCAGGATCTCGAGCTCCAGCCGCTGTCGGCCGTGGCGTGGTCGGGCAGCGAATATCGGCTGGCCTATGTCCAGCGGCACTCGGGCACGCTGTGGATCGCGCGCCTCGACGCACAGTTCCGCACCATCGACGCGTTTCCCGCGCTCACCGAGGGGAATCGTTACGACACGCCCGTCCTCACGCGCGATCTACTCTTCTATCTCAATCCGTACGTCCCGGGGAACTTCCTGACGGAGCGCGTGGTGGCGCGGCGCATCGGCGAGGGCGCGGCACCGCCGCGCCGCCGCACCAGCGGCTAAGGTGGAGCGGCGGGCTTCAGCCCGCCGGCTGTTCCAATGCTTCAGCGCCCTTTCGGCGGGCTGAAGTCCGCCGCTCCACTCTGTTATTATGAGCGCCGGTCCACCCCATGACAGCTTTCGCCGCTCTCCTTTTCTCGTCCACGCTCCTGCTGCGTCCCGACTCCGGCCTGCGCCTGTACAACCCGCACGAACAGGCCGTCGACGCCGTCGTTGTTTGTGACGGCGTGGCGCGGCCAGTCTCCATCGCCGCGCACGACGCCGCGGATGCCGGCACCTGCTCCGCGTTCTCCATCGACGCGCCGTTGCCGTTGTCCGCGATCGAGACTCGGAACGAGGACAGCGTCGAGACGCAGCGTCCGTTGTCGGCAGCCTCGGGATGCGAGACGCTCGCGCTGGAAGCGCCGCTTTTCGCTTGCGCCCGAGGAACGGCCACGGTGGTTGTGCCGGAAGTGCCGGGCGCGACGTACACGTGGACGGTCACCGGCGCGACGATCACCGGCGGCGACGGCACTCGCGAGCTGACGCTCGCCCTCGGCGAAGGCCCGTCCGCGCACATCTCCGCCACCATCACCGGCGAATGCGCCTCGGCCGCGGAAGCCGTGATCGCCATTCGTCCGCCGCTGGTCGTCGAAAAGCTCGAGGTGCCCGCCGTGTCCGCGGCCAACAGCCCGGTCACCATCACCTGGTCGTATCCCGCCGGGACCGCACCCGCGTCGCAGCTTCTCACCGGTGACGCCTTCGACGCGCCGGTCACGCTCGGCGGCGCTGCGCGCAGCTACACCTTCACGCCTGCGCTCCCCGGCATTCGCAAAGTGGAGTTGTCGGCCAGCTACGCGACCGCCATCGCCACGAAGCCCGCCGGCCGCCGCCGCGCATCCGGCAAGAGCCGCGCGACGGCTTCCGAGTGTCCTTCCGTTCGCGCCTCGCGGCAGCTCGAAGTGCGCGGCTGCTCGAACCGCGAGCTCACGATCCACGCACCGAAGACCGTCGAGGC
This sequence comes from Thermoanaerobaculia bacterium, assembly GCA_035526885.1. Lineage (GTDB taxonomy): Bacteria > Acidobacteriota > Thermoanaerobaculia > Gp7-AA8 > Gp7-AA8 > QHVT01. The sequence continues at coordinate 6,323 of DATLBM010000326.1, forward strand.
CGGAGAGACTTTCATCGCCACCGTGTCGCTGCAGACCGGCGAGTCCGCGAAGTGGTCCGTCACCCAGGGCACGATCGTCTCCGGCGAGACCAGCGATGCCGTGACCGTCAAAGCCGCCGAGACCGGAACGGTCAACCTGCGCCTCACCGTGACGGCGGGGCCGGACTGCACGATGACCGACCGCGACGACGTCACGATCGTGCCGCGCGCGGTCTGCTCGACGACGGCGCCCACGGTCGCGCTGTCGATCGTGAAAACGGCATGCGATCTCGCCACCGTGAAAGCGACTTTCACCGGAACGCCGCCCTTCACCGGCATGTGGATCGACGGCAAGACCTTCACCACCTCCGAGCGTTCCATCACGCACGACTTCACGTCGCCGGGCACCTACACGATCCGGAACTTCCGCGACTCGCTGTGCGCGGGCACGGTCAGCGAGACCGCGCGCGTGCCGCTGTTCCCGCCCGACGCGACGCTGAGCAGCAACGGCAATTGTCCCGGCTCGAAAGTGACCGCGGCGTTCGTCGGCACGCCGCCGTTCGAAGGGCGATGGTCGGATGGCGAGTCGTTCACCACCAGCTCCGGCACTCTGACGCGCACGGCGAACCGCACGCTGTGGATCGAGTGGTACCGCGATGCTGCCTGCCCCTCGGCGCGAGGACGCTCGAACGCCATCGAGATCACCGAGTCGCCGCGAGCATTCGTGAACACGCCCTTCAGTTGCTCGAACGGGACCACGATCTGGATTCCCGTGCGCATCTTCGGTCCCAACGGCAGCTACACCGTGTACTGGAGCGACGGCGCGACCACGACCGGGATCAACAAAGGAGAGACGTACTTTTTCGTCACGCGCGAGTACGTCATGAAGTCCTTCGACCAGACGCTGAAGATCACCAAGGTCACCACGCCGTCGTGCGACGCGACCGTCGAGACGCCCGAGGCCAGGGTGTCCTACCGGCCCTCGCCGACGATCGACTCCGCGAAATCGAACACCGGCGATTGCCTCGGCAAGACGATGAACATCGTCCTCAAACCGAACCTCCATCCCACCGCGAAGATCCAGTGGACGGTGCCCGAGGGCACGCGCATCGTGAGCGGCCAGGGCACGACCGAGCTGACGTTCATCCATGACCGCAAGCCGTTCTCGCCGGTGACCGCGTCCTACACGCATCCCGATGGCGAGTGCAATTTCCCGGCGTCGACCTTCACGACCTACGCGGCCGCTCCGCCGCAGATCACGGCGTTCAGCGTCGACCGCACCGAGATCAAGCCCGGCGAGAGCGTGAAGGTCACCCTCAACATCAACGACGAAGTCGAGTACCTCGGCGTGCAGGTCTACCCGAAGCCGCTCAACAACACGTTCCCGCTCGGAAGCGGCGCCTGCGACTCCAACCAGCGCAGATGCGTCTACACCTGGAAAGCACCGCTCACGTACACGGGCGAAGTGGCGATGGTGGCCGGCGCCGGCAACGACTGCGGCCCCATCGAGGCCGAAGTGCGGTTCCAGGTAAAGCCGTAGGTCCCCCCGTCAGCTGACGGGGCCCGTCGCTCCACTACCGCTTGCGCACGACCCGGCTCCCATCCTTTGACGCGCCGTACGGGCTGGTGAACGTGCCTTCCACGACCGGCGCATGCGGATCGTCGCCGGGCTCGCGTACGGCCGGCATGACCATGCGATAGATCAGATCGTTCGTCACGATGTTCATCGCTTTGCGGCTGCCGAAGTTCGCGGCGAAATCGGCCACGACCAGGTCCAGCTCCGGCACGACGCTCACGTACTGCCCGCCCGCTCCGCGCGCGTTCATCACGTGCACCGTGCGGTTCTTGTACGGCACCTCCTCGCTCCACCACAGATAGCCGTAGGTGATGTTGCGCAGGTGATAGAGCGGCGAGCCGGATGCAGCCGCGTACTCCTTGCTGATGATCCGCCGGCCGTTCCAGGTGCCGCCGTTGAGGAGGAGCTGTCCCATCTTCGCGAAGTCGCGCAGGATCATCGACGTGCTGCCGCCGCCGAACGGATTGCCGGCCGGATCGAGGCCCCACGCGTAGCGCTGGATCTTCATCGGCTCGCCGACCAGGCGATCGAACACGTCGATCGGATACTCGTGCGCGGCGCGGCCGACCATCCCCAGCGCGAGGTTCGGGCTGGCGCTGCAGTACACCGAGTTCTCGCCGGGCGGCGTGGCCAGCGGCACGTTCATCGTGTAGCGATAAAAATCCGGCTCCACTTCCTGCTCGCCCATCACTTCCTCGTTGCCGGGCGCGGCGTCGTTCGTGTCGTCGCAGAAGTAGCCGTTGGACATCGTCAGCAGATGCTCGAGCGTCATGGTGCGCTTCTGCGGCTCGAGGTCCTTCGGGAACTCGCCGCCGTTCATGACCTGGTACACGGGGCTGGAGAGCTTCAGCGGAATGCCGGCCTGCATGGCCGCGCCCACCGTGATCGAGACGAGGCTCTTCGTGGCCGAGCGCGTGTCGTGCAGCTTGTCGCGATGCTCGCCGTGGAAGTACTCCTCCAGCACGAGCTTTCCGTGGCGCGCGACGAGGATGCCGTGAAACTGCGGCGCATCCGGCGAGTCCATCGGCATGTCGATCACGCGTTGAATGAGCTTCTCCATGAAGGCGCGATCGACGCCTTCCGCGTCCAGCGTGCTCACCGCCCAGCCGTCGTCCAGCGCGGGTGGCGGCGCGTAGACGTAGCGTCCCGGATTCTTGCCGCGCGGATAGAAATCGCTGGCGTCGTTGTCGCGGAGGAAGTCGTACGTGCCGCCGCGACTCGGAAAGCGCAGCGTGAACACGTCGTCGTCGGCGAACCACGTGCCCGTCGCGACTTCCTGTTCCTTGCCGGCGCGCTTGCCCATCAGCCGCACCGTGTTGCCGTCGCGCACGAGCCGCTCGACGCCCTGCTGCGTGCCGATGTCGCGATCCGGATTGCGCAGAAGCGCGGAGTACGTGCCGTCCGCCTGCGGCTGGAGCAGCAGGAAGAGCGTGAACGAGTCCTCGATGGGATTGACCGCGCCGCGCCAGCGATTCGCGCCGTCCGGACGCAATACGACCAGCGACGCGTTGACCGGCGCGCCGTTGCGGCCCTCGTTCAGCGGCGTGCCGAAGCGGAACCAGTGGCCGGTGATGCCTTGCGGACCGACGCGCCCGCGGAAAATGCCGCCGTTGGGGATCGTGAACGAGAGCTCGCCGTTCGCGGCCACGCTCATCGGCGTGACCCGGCCGGCCAGATCGGCGGTGTACGCGCTGCCGCTGCGTTGCACGATCAGCGTGCCGCGCGCATCGGGCCCGAATCGCTTCTTCGACTTCCACAATCCCGCCAGGTCGCCGGCGGCGAACGTCGGATGCGCGATCGCGCAGAGGAGGAGCAGTGTGATCGTTCGGACCATGTACCTATCGTCGCTCCTCCACTCGCCGCCGTCTTGTGCGGACGAAGCCTTTTCGGTGCGTTCCTAGCGTTGCCGCGCGCGGCACGCGGCCGGAGTCTGGCCGGTGATGCGCTTGAAAGATTTGGTGAGCTGGCTCTGATCGGAGAATCCCGCGGCCAGCGCGATCTCCGCGATCGGCTTGTCGGACGCCAGCAGCTCGCGCTGCGCGAACGCCACGCGCACGCGGCGGATGTACTCGCCGACCGTGCAGCCTTCCGAGGCGCGGAACTGCCGCGCCAGATGCACCGGATGTACGCCCACTTCATTCGCGATCACGCCCAGCGACAGCGGCGACGCGAAGTGCTGTTCGATGAGCCTCCGCGCGCGCTGCGCCCACGGTCCTTCCCGCCTCGCCACGCATCGCGCCCCGAACACGATCACCTCGATCGCCAGCGCCTCCACGATCATGTCCGACATGCTGTCCGGCATCGCCAGCTCGGCTTCCAGGCGATCGCGAAACTGCTGCACGAACGGCGAGCGCACGCTGAACCGCTCGCCGCTGAATCCGGCCTCGCGCAACCGCTCCACCCATTCGGCATTGACGTCGATGGCGGTGAGGATCGCGCCGCCGTCACCGAAGTCGTTCGCGTGCTCGTCGAGCCGCGGACGATAGATGCAGCTCCACCGGTCATACCGCTCGCTGCGCCGCCCGTACTGCTCGACGAACGCGCCGTCGCGCACGAACACCATGAAGGCCGACGTGTGCGCGTGGTGCGGCAGGCGAAGTTGCGGCGCGTACGCGGTGGAGGTGAGCACCGAGGCGCGCAGATCGACACGCCGCAACAGCGTGCCGGCGTGGCGCGCGACCATCGGTCCCGAGATCACGGGATGCATCTCGCTGATGGTAGACGACGGCGGGAGCACGGAAGTTAGCGGCGCGCCGCCCGCCGTCGTCGACTCTAGTGCGCGAGCCGCGCGCGCATCTGTGCGCGCAACGCTTCCGCGTCGATCTTCTCGCGGTCGCGCACCCACGGCGCCGACGCGGTCGGGCAGAACGCGGTGACCTGTCCGCAGGCGACGAGCGGGTTCGCGGTGGGCGGAGGGATCGTCGCGGGTCCACACGCTTCGAGAGAACTGATTCCGAGCTCCTTGATCCGGATCATCATGGCGGGCTCCTCCTTTTCGATGGGAGCAATGTAGGCTCGCGCCGGACGTGCGGAGTGACGGACGCGCGTCCAAATGGAAACGCAGACGGCACGATCATGCGTCCAATTCTCCGGGTGTATGCTTTTTCGCATCACGACAATCTGCAACATCGTGCCGGCGTATCTCCTGCGCGCCATTGCCGCCAATGGCGATGAAGAGGATCGTGTGCGGGCGCTGGCCGCGCTTTCGCTCACGTCGACTTCACGCGGCGAGCGGCAGGCGCTGACGGAGCTCGCGGGGTTGCTCGTGCTCCCGCCGCGCGCGAAACGGCGCACGGTGTACGACGCCCATCATTCGCGCACGCTGCCCGGCCGCACGGTGCGCGCGGAGGGCGAGCGCCGCACGCGCGACGAAGCGGTCAACGAGGCCTACGACAACGCGGGCAAAACGTACGACTTCTTCCGCCGCGTCTACGGGCGCTCCTCCGTCGACGGCCGCGGCCTGGGCATCCGCTCCACCGTGCACTTCGCCGAGGGGTACAACAATGCGCAGTGGAACGGGCGGCAGATGATTTATGGGGACGGCGACGGGAAGTACTTCCGCCGCTTCACGTCCTCGCTCGACGTGATCGCGCACGAGCTCACGCACGGCGTGACGCAGTACACCGCGGCGCTCGGATTCAGCGGACAGTGCGGCGCGCTGGCCGAGCATTTCTCGGACGTCTTCGGAATCCTGGCCAAGCAGTACGCACTGAAGCTCGCCGCCGCGAAGTCGGACTGGATCATCGGCGCGGACCTCTTCACGAACCGCGTGCATGGACGGGGCATTCGCTCGATGAAGGCGCCCGGCACCGCGTACGACGATCCGATCCTGGGCCGCGATCCGCAACCATCGCACATCCGCGATTACGTGCAGACGCACGGCGACGATCGCGGCGTACACGTCAACTGCGGCATTCCCAATCACGCGTTCTATCGCGCGGCCATGGCCATCGGCGGCAACGCGTGGGAAGTCGCGGGAAAGATCTGGTATCGCGCGCTGACGCGCGAGCTGGGCCCGCGCGCGCGATTTCAGCAATGCGCCGACGCCACGTGGCGCGCCGCCGGCGATCTGTACGGCCGCGGCAGCGCACCGCAGGACGCGGTGGCCGAGGGGTGGAAGAGCGTCGGCATCATCGTGCGCGAGGAGCGTCCGCGCACGCCGCATCGCTTCCTGCCGCCCGACGCCGGGGCCGAGCTGCCGTATCTCGCGTGAGTGACCTGGCGCGGGCAAGAACTGCACTTCGGGCGACAGGCGTGCGATCCGGCTTGGCCAACCAGCGATGCCGGCCGTGCCGGCCTAGTCCTCGTCGTCGTCGACGGGCACGGAGCGGCGCACGCGGCCCGTGGACGTCGTCGCGCGCGACGCGGTTGCGCCGCGGCGCTCGTCACCGTCCCACTCGCGGCGCGAGTTCAGCCACACCAGCATGCCCGTGGCCACCGTGACCGCGCCCAGCGCCACGACCAGCACTTCCGGATTGCGCTTGAGGTAATCCGCGACTTCGTCGAAGAGATCGTCGACGTCCTGCTCCTCGATCTTCGACTTCAAACGCCCGACGATGATGTCGACGAGCCCGAGGCGCGACACCAGATCGATGATGGTCTCGGTGGCCGCGGCCGAGGTCACGACGTTGCGCAGTGTGCTCGCGCCGCCGCCACCTGCTTTCTTTTTGGTAGCCATAAATCCTCCTGCGCCGAGGAATTACAACTTTCGGACCAGACGGATCAGAGCGTTGGCGCCTTCCGCACCTTCGTGGCCTGCTCGAACGCGAACGCATACTTCAGCAGCTTCGGCTCGCTCCACGCCTCGGCGAAGAACGACAGTCCGACGGGCAGTCCGAATGCGTGACCCGCGGGCACGGTGATGTGCGGATAGCCCGCCACGGCGGACGCGCTCGAGTAGCCGCCGGTGTAGTGATCGCCGTTGACGAGGTCCGTCGTCCACACCGGTCCGCCCGTCGGCGCGATGATCGCGTCGACCTTGTGCTTGCGCATCGTGGCGTCGATGCCCAGCTCGCGCGAGAGGTGAAGATTCTTCGCCAGCGCTTTCCTGTATGCCGGCGTCGTGAGCGGACCCTTCTCCTGCGCCTGGATGAACAGCTCCTGTCCGAAGTACTGCAGCTCGCGATCGCGGTTGTCGTCGTTGAACTTGATGAGGTCCGCGAGCGTGCGCGTCTTCACGGACGCCGGCGCGTTCGCGAGATAGTCATTGAGATCGGCCTTGAACTCGTACAGCAGCACGTCGAGCTCGGACTGGCCGTAGTCGTTCGTGTGCTCGATGGGCGCAGGATCGACGAGCGTCGCGCCGAGCTGCTTCAGCGCGTCGAGCGCGTCCTTCATCACCTTGTCGACGTGATCGTTGAAGCCGAAGTACTGACGCGCGACGCCGATGCGCGCACCGCGCAGACCGTTGGCGTCGAGGAACTGCGTGTAGTCCGCGTGCACATGTCCGCGGCTCTTCGCGGTGAAGGCGTCGAGCGAGTCGATGCCGGTCATCGCGGCGAGGAGCAGCGCGGCGTCAGTCACCGTGCGTGCCATCGGGCCGGCGGTGTCCTGGTTGTGCGCGATGGGAATGATGCCGGTGCGGCTGACCAGTCCCAGTGTCGGTTTGAGTCCAACCAGGCCACATGCCGACGACGGACAGACGATCGAGCCGTCCGTCTCCGTGCCCACGCCGATCGCGGCGAAGCTCGCGGCCACGGCCGCGCCGGTGCCGGAGCTCGAGCCGCAACAGTTGCGATCCGGCGCGTACGGATTTTTCGTCAATCCGCCGCGTCCGGACCAGCCGCTGGTCGAATGCGTGGAGCGGAAGTTCGCCCATTCGCTGAGATTCGTCTTGCCGAGGAGAACGACGCCGGCTTCGCGGAGCCGGCGGACGATGTGCGCGTCGCGCGCGGCGATGTTCTCGGCCAGCGCCAGCGAGCCCGCGCTCGTGGCCATGCGATCGGCCGTGTCGATGTTGTCCTTGATGACGATGGGGATGCCGTGCAGCGGACCGCGCACGCGGCCCGCCGCGCGCTCGCGGTCCAGCAGGTCGGCGATCGCCAGCGCGTCGGGATTCAATTCGATGAGGGAGTGGATCGCCTTCGCGTCGAAGCGCGCGATGCGCGCCAGGTACGCTTCCGTCAGCCGGCGCGCGCTGAAGCGCTGCATTCCGGCGACGGTGAGCTCTTCGAGCGCGAGGTCCTCCGCGAACGCGCCGCGCGGAAACGCGAGCGCCGCGGAGGCCAGCCCGGCGATGCGAAGAAAGTCGCGGCGATGAAGATCGTTCATCGCCGCAGTATGTCATTTACTTTTGCGGTTGCCGCGCTGCTCGTCCCTGGTCAGCACGCCGTCGTTGTTGCGGTCATGCTGGCGGAACGAGGTGTCATTGCCGCGCCACTCGGAGCGCGTGATCCGGCCGTCGCCGTTGGCGTCCATGCCGCGGAAACGGTTGTCGCCGCTGCGCCCGCGCATGCCGCTGTCGTTTCCGCCGCGATCGGCCTGAGACAACACGCCGTCGCGATTGCGGTCGAGCTGATCGAAGGTGTTCCAGTCGCCGCGCCACTCATCGCGCGAGATTCTTCCGTCGCGATTCGTGTCCAGCCTGCGCACCTCGTCGCCCAGGTCGTTGTTTCGCGCGAACTGCCGCGCCTCGGTCTGCGAAAGCACGCCGTCGCGATTCGCATCGGCGCGATCGAAGAGGAGCGGATCGGCCGGGAACTCGCTGCGCGAGATCAGGCCGTCGCGATTGGTGTCGAGGCGATTGAAGCCCTCCGCGATCTGGGCGTCGTGCTTCCCGCTCTTCGCGCCCTTCTGCTTGTTGGTGTTCTTCGCCAGCGCGGCGGGCGCTCCCACGACGACGAGAGCGAGCGCGGCCGCTGCGATCGATTTCATGTTCTTCATTCGGTTCCTCCGTCGATGGTTATTTGCACTCTGGCTGCCATCATTTAGTAACAGAAAACAAACCACTTACACGGATGAGCAAGTGCGGGATTGTCTCTTGTAGAGGGCGTGTTGTCCCGAGTCCGTGAGCGACAACACCCGCATCGAATGGACCGACGCCACCTGGAACCCGCTTCGCGGCTGCACGAAGATCAGCCCGGGCTGCGCGCACTGCTACGCCGAGACGTTCGCGGAGCGCTTCCGCGGCGTTCCCAATCATCCGTACGAGCAGGGCTTCGACCTGCGCCTGGTGCCGGAGAAGCTCTCCGCGCCGCTGGAGTGGAAACGCCCGCGCCGCATTTTCGTGAACTCGATGAGCGACCTCTTTCACGAGGACGCGCCCCCGGACTACATCCGCCGCGTCTGCGAGACGATGCGCGACGCGCCGTGGCACACGTACCAGGTGCTGACCAAGCGCGCCGACCGCCTGCACTCGTTTCTCAACGATGAGCTGCGCGAGTTCGCGGAGCTGCCGCACGTGTGGTGGGGCGTGAGCGTGGAGAACCGCAAGCACGGCCTGCCGCGCGTCGACCTGCTGCGCAACACGCCGGCCGTCACGCGCTTCCTTTCCGTCGAGCCGTTATTGGAGGACCTCGGCACGATCGACCTCACGAACATCCACTGGGTGATCGCAGGAGGCGAGTCGGGCCACCGCGCGCGTCCCCTCGATCCGGCGTGGATTACATCTCTCCGCGATCAATGCAACGCCGCGCGCGTCCCGTTCTTCTTCAAGCAATGGGGCGGACGTCACAAGAAGGCGAACGGCCGGACGCTGGAGGGGCGGACGTGGGATGAGATGCCGTTGCGGAATTAAGCGACAGCGCCCTGCTCACAGATGCGTGATCGCCACATCCCCCCACGCATCCTTCAAATACTCCGCTGCGATGCGGCGGTGGCACTGCGCCGGCTTCGCCTCGCTGCACAGCAGCACGCAGCGGCGATCGAAGAGGGAGCGGTCGAGGGTGGATTCGACGCCGCGCTCGCGAAGCAAAGCGGCGTAGCGCGTTTCGTACTCGTCCCAGGAGAGCTTGCCGGCGCGCACGGCTTTCAGATCCTCATCGCGCGGCGCGAGCAGAAGCTCGTGAACGTAATCCGCGTCGCAGATTTCGCGAAGGAAGAAGGCCAGGTCGTTTTTCTTGGCGAAGCCCGCCAGTTGCGAGACGTTGTTCAGGCGCACGTCGATGAGGCGCTCGATCTTTGCGCGGCGCAGGCGTCCGAAGAAATTCGCCGCGCTCGTGCCCGTGAAGCCGATCGTGTAGAGGTCGATCACCGGATCATTCTCCCGCATCGCCAGTGCAGGTAGTTCACGAGAATCCAGAAGTTTTTGAACGCCGGATTGCGCGTCTGCTTGTGGTGGTAGCGGTAGTAGATCTGCTGCGCGATCACGGAGAGGCGGAAGAGGCCGTACACCTCGTAGAACGTCCAGTTCCCGGGCTCGAGACCGCGCTTCGATGAGTAGTACTCCACGACTTCCGCGCGCGTGAGCATGCCCGGCGTGTGCGTGGGCTGGCGGCGCGTGGAGCGGCGGATGAAGTCGTCGCCGGCTTCCACCCAGTACGCGAGGGCGTTGCCGAGGTCCATCCACGGATCGCCGAGAGTGGCCAGCTCCCAGTCCAGGACGCCGATGATGTGCGTCGGATCGTCGCGATCGAGCACGACGTTGTCGAAGCGAAAGTCGTTGTGTGTGATGCAGATCGTTTCCGTCGACGGGAGATTCGCGGCCAGCCACTCCATGACGCGCGTGCCGCGCGGCACGTTCCAGGTGCGCGCGTTGCGATAGCGCTCGCTCCAGCCCTCGATCTGCCGCCGCACGTAGCCCGCGCCTTTGGCGATGTGCGCCAGGCCCGCCGCGGCGTAGTCGACTTCGTGCAAGGCGATGAGTGTGTCCACGAAGTTCAGACAGAGCCGGCGCACGCGATCGGGTGGCAGCGTGACGCCGAGAGAGCGGCGCGGAATGATCCCGTCCAGGCGCTGCATCACGTAGTACTCGTCCTCGGCGTTGTACGCGATCATCTCCGGCACGTACGGGAACACCGGGCGCAGCGCCTGCTGGATGCGGAACTCGCGTCCCATGTCGTGCGCGGATTTGGCCTTCGTGCCGGCCGGCGGGCGGCGCAGAATCAGATCGTCAGAGTCGTACCGCAGGCGATAGGTCCAGTTCGACGCGCCGCCCGCGAACTGCGTGACGCGCGGTTCGCCGGCGAGACCGGCGATGTGGGATCGGAGCCAGGCGTTGATGCGGGGGAGGTCGAGCTCCTCGCCAGCGCGCGGGGCGCGCTCGTTGCCGGTTGCCGGTTGCTGGTTGCTCGTGCGTTGGCGTCTCACCGGAACAGTGCCTCCGGGCGCCGAGGCGCATTGAACCGGCAACCGGCAACCGGCAACATCATTGGTGTTTCCGGATCTCGTTCCGCGCGATCACGCCGAGGTGCACTTCGTCGGGCCCGTCCGCGATGCGGAGCGCTCGCGCGATGGCGAAGATCGACGTCAACGGCAGGTCCTCGGAAACGCCCGCGCCGCCGAAGAGTTGCACGGCATCGTCGACGACACGCTGCAGCAGATTCGGCGCAACCACTTTGATCGCCGAGATCTCCGTGATCGCTCTGGCCGCGCCGCCGTGATCGATGCGCCACGCGGCGTACATCGTCAGCAGGCGGGCCTGATCGATGTCGATGCGATGGCGGGCGATGCGCTCGCGGTTTCCGCCGAGGTCGATCAGGGGCTTGCCGAAGGCGATGCGGGACATGCCGCGACGCACCATCAGCGACAGCACGCGCTCGGCGGCGCCGATGGCGCGCATGCAGTGATGGATGCGTCCCGGTCCCAGTCGTCCCTGCGCGATCTCGAAGCCGCGGCCGAATCCCGCGATCAGATTCGCGCGCGGCACGCGTACGTTCGTGAACGACACCTCGCCGTGGCCGTAGGGCTCGTCGTATTCGCCGAAGACCGAGAGCATGCGCTCGATCTTCACGCCCGGCGTGTCCAGCGGCACCAGCACCATGCTCTGTTGCTGATGGCGATCCGCCTCGGGATTCGAGCGGCCCATGAAGATGGCGATCTTCGCGCGTGGATGTCCGAGGCCCGTCGACCACCACTTGCGGCCGTCGAGGATCAACTCGTCGCCGTCTTCGACGATCGAGGCGTGGATGTTCGTGGCGTCGCTGGACGCGACGTCGGGCTCGGTCATGCAGAACACCGAGCGGATCTCGCCGCGCAGGAGCGGCATCAGCCACTGCTCTTTCTGCGCGTCGCTGCCGTAGTGGTAGAGCACTTCCATGTTGCCCGTGTCCGGCGCGTTGCAGTTGAAGATCTCCGGCGCCAGCGCGCTGTGGCCCATGGCCTCGGCCAGCGGCGCGTACTCGAGCACAGTGAGGCCGGCACCGAGGTTGGGATCGGGGAGGAAGAAGTTCCACAGTCCTTCCTCGCGTGCGCGCGACTTGAGCCCGGCGACGACCGGCGACTCCGTCCACGTGGACCAATCCGCGCCGCGGCGGAGGTCGCGCAACACGGTTTCTTCAACCGGCGCAATGCGTTCGGTGACGAAGGTGCGCACCCGCTGGAGGACAGCGGAGGCTTTGGGCGAGAGCTCGAAATTCATGGTCTTCCGTTTGCGATGACCGAGGTCGGCTGTAAACCCATTCTGGAGGCTAACGTGAGGAAGAACAAGCATTTGGCAACAACCATCGCGATCGCAGGTGCGGTCGCGATGCTGTCCGGCGCGTCCGCTTTTGCGGAATCGCGTCACTCGGAGGGGACGCGTTCCCGTGGCGACGCTCGCGAGACGGTCCGTCGCGAGCGCTCGGCCGAGACGCAGCGCAGTAACGAATCGCGAAACGAGGGGCGCACGTACGAGCGTCGGAGCTCGGGCGGCGACAGCGGCTCGACTTCGCGCGGCGAGGTCACCGTGCGCGGCGAGCGTCGCGAGCGTCGCGACAGCGGGAGCACGTGGCGCGGCGACTCGTCCTCGTCGCGCGGCACGCAGCAGCGCGACACGTATCGCGAGTCGACCACCGATCGCCGTGACGCGAGCCGCGACGCGTATCGCAACAACGACCGCGGCAGTTCCTCGCGCGGCGGCACGTGGGATCGCGGAAGCGATCGGAACCGCGACAACAATCGCGGCAACAGCTCGCGCGGCGGCTACAACAACAATCGCGGCAGCGATCGGAACCGTGGCTACGACAACAATCGCGGCTACAACAACAATCGCGGCTACAACGGAAACCGCGGCCAGGCCTATCACCACAGCGGCCGCATCACGAACTACACGCGTTACGGCAACGGCTACCGTGTCTGGATCGCCGGCGCGCCGTATCCGTACTTTGTGCCGCTCGCGTACTGGGCCCCCAGCCGCTTCCGCATCGGCCTCTCCATCAACCTCGGCGGCTACTGGAATCCGGGCGGCTACTACGACTACTACGACGGCTATTACAACGACGGCTACGCGTACCGCGGCGACTCGCGCGGCGACCTGCGCGGCACCGTGGAGAGCGTCGACTACCGCCGCGACACGTTCGTCATCCGCAACGAGGCCACGGGCAGCTTCGTGACCGTGATCTCGCGCGACCGACGCATGCGCGAGCTGCGTCCCGGCGACTTCGTGGAGATGACCGGCACGTGGACGCGCTCCGGCTACTTCAGCGCGTACGACGTCGATCTGCTGGACTACGATCGGGATCGGGACCGGTACTGATTTGTGTTGCCGTGTTGCCGTGTTGCCGGGATGAAGGTGCTTCTCGTACGGAGGCACCGGCAACCGGCAACCGGCAACACGGCAACATGTTTCACAGCTTCAGCTCCCGAAACTCCTTCGGCACCTCGGCCGTGAACTTCACGCGCTCGTTCGTCCGCGGATGGACGAAGCCCAGCACCTTCGCATGCAGCGCCAGCCGGCGCAGCTCTTCATCGCGCCCCTTGCCGTACATCGTGTCGCCGACGATCGGATGTCCGGCGTTCGCGAGCTGCACGCGGATCTGGTTGCGGCGTCCCGTCTCCAGCGTCAGCTCGAGCATGGAGTAGCGGCGTCCCGAGGCGATGGTGCGATAGTGCGTGATCGCTTCCTTTCCCTGCGACGCATTGACGACGCGCACGCGCAGATCGCGATCCTCGGACAGGAACGAGCGGAACGTACCGCTGGGCGGATTGAGCTTGCCGAACACGATCGCGACGTACACGCGCTCGATGTCGTGCGTCGCGAACAGTTCCTGCAACCGCTCGCGCACGTGCACGTTCTTGGCGAAGACCAGCGCGCCCGATGTGTCGCGATCGAGGCGATGCACGTGCAGGACGCGCGTGTAGGCGCTGATCAGCGCCTCCGCATTCTCGTGTTTCACTTCCTCGGTCGGGACGCTGAGGAGATGCGCGGCCTTGTCGATGATGATCAGGTCCGCGTCTTCGTAGACGATGCGGATGCGCGGGTCGAGCTTGGCGCTGTGACCGGCGATGGCGACGACGTCCTCCGCGCCGATCTCCCGCTTCGCGTCGCGCTCCGGCTGTCCGTTCACGCGCACGCGATCGGCTTTCAGCATCGCGCGCAGAGTGGTTTTCGAGGATTCGGGAAAGCGTTCCGCCAGGACGTCGAGCAGTGTGGCCACGAGCGGGACGCTATCACGTAGGGCGGGCTGAAGCCCGCCCAGGGGACGGGCTGAAGCCCGTCCTACGTTGTCCGGCCGCACGCGCAGTTCACGCTGCGCTCGTAGTGCATGATCGCGCCGCGGTGATCGCGCTCGATCTTGCAGCACTGCATGACCAGGTCCTGCAGCCTGGCCCGCGCGCGCTGCACGCGCGACTTCGCGCCGGACAGCGAGATGCCCAGCCGCTTCGCCGTCTCGGCCTGCGTCAGCCCCTCGACCTCGGACATCTCGAACGCGGTGCGATACGGCTCCGGCAACTGCGCGATGAGCGGCGACAGGCACTCCGCGAGCGCATGCAGCGCCTGCGGCTCCGCCTCGGGCGCCGCGACGTCCGCCGGCAACTCCTCCGACGGACGCGCGGCGCGGTGATGATCGACGATCGCGTTGCGCGTCATCTGATACAGCCACGGCGCGAGCTTCTCGCCGTCACGGAGCTGCGACTGCTTCTCCAGCGCGCGCAGCAAAACGTCATGCACGAGGTCCTCCGCCGCCGCGTGATCGCGCACCCGTGCGTGCACGAACCGGAACAGCGCGGCGCGATAGTCAGCGGCCGAGGACCCGAGCTCAGTCATGCGATCAGCAGCAACCGCCGTTGCCGCCGCAGCAGGATCCGCCGCAGTTGCAACCGCATCCACAGTTTTCATTCTTCATGATGCATCTCCTTTCACCACTACAGACGGAGAGGCCCGGAAAAGGACGCAAGCGGCGAGCGGCAGCACGAGCGGCTCGATCGCCAGACGGTGGCGGCCCTCGACGTAGTACACGCTCTGGCCGAGGGAGATGAGCAGCGCCAGGCAGGCCATGAGCCAGAGATCGTGACGCGCCGCTGCATGCCGCGTCCGGAACAGGCCGATGGCCATCAGCACGAGGAGGAATGCCCACCAGGCGCGGTAGATGATTTTCAGCGCCGGCGAGAATGCCGCGCCCCATTGCGGCGAGAACCACCAGAAGTAATAGACACGCTGCAGCACGCGCCCGATCGCGGCCAGCGGCCGCGCGCGGATGTAGTCCCACGCGGCCTCCGTGTAGATGCGGTCGCGCGTGAGCTCGTCCGCACTCAGGATCCGCTGCCGCAATTCCGGCGGGGCCTTCTCATCGAGCTCGACGAAGTGCGCGTCTCTCGCGGATCCCGTGCTCAGGGGATTGTGGCCGAGCCAGAACACGTATCCCGTCCCGCTGCGCGTCAGGATGAACGTGTGCTGCACGATGGCATTGCGAATCGTCCACGGCGCCAGGATGGCCAGCGCGAGCACGGCGACGGATGCCGCGCGCAGCACGCGCTCACCGATCGAGTCGCGCGAACGCCACGCGATCCAGCACAGCGGCGCGAGGAACAGCAGAATGGTCGGACGGGTCAGGGAGCCGAGGCCGATCACGGCCGCTGCCGCCAGGCCGCGGCGCAGCGTCGGAGCGTGGCGGTAGCGGATCAGCGCCGCGGCCGCAGCGATGAAGAAGAACGCATCCAGGACCAGCGGATGCAGCACTGAGCTGTACCGGATGAAGCCGGGATGCACGGCCATGAGCAGCGCGGCCGCAATCGCCGTGAGGTCGTCTCCGGTAGCCAGACGCGTCGCGCGCGCGGTCATCCACACCGTCGCCGCGGCCATGAGAAGTTGCACCAGCACGAGCACGGTCTGGTCGTGATCGGTCGCCAGATACACGGCCGCGGCCAGGAACGGATACATCGGCTCGACATAAGACCAGGATTGAGTGCGGCCCGGCGGGTCCCAGACGTACTCGTGGCGTTCCACGAGATTGGTGGCGATGCGCTCCTGCTCCCACACCTGCGGATGCCGCAGCGCGCCGCTCCTGGCGGCATAGGCGAGCCGCAACGCAAAGGCGATGACCACGATCGCGAGCAGCGGTCTTCTCATTCCAGCCCGTCCACTCCCTGGGCCATCATCAATCCGGAAGCCTCATCGATGAGCGAGAGCACGGCCTTCGAGCCGTCGGGCGAAATCGCGTACGTCTCCGCCTCGGCCACGATCAGCGGGCGGCGGGTCGAGCGCGTGTCGCGATCGGGAACGAAGTCCTGCGCGAACACGGCCACGCGGCCCGTGGCGTCGATGGCGCGAAAGGCGACGGTGTGTGACGCTCCGATCCACTGCACGCGCGCGGCTTGAATGCGCGTGAGATCGTCCGCGAGCGTGAACACCTTGCGATCACTGACGCGCACGACTTGCACGGCGCTGGCGCCGGCCTGGCTCGGCTTCTGATAGACAACGTATTGACCATCGGCCGAGGCCATGGGATGGATGGTCTCGCCGGCGACGAGCATCTCCGCGCCGGTGCCGTCGCGGCGGATCCGAAAGAGTCCGTCGTGCTGCGGATTCGTGGAGTCGTAGTAGATCCAGTCCGCCGCGAGGGGCAGCGACGGGTTCTCCGCATCCACGCCGTCGCGCGTGACCTGCCGCGGGTTCGCGCCTTCCATCGACGCGGTCCAGACCTCGAAGTGACCGCCGCGGTTCGAGCTCCAGACGAGCGCGCGGCCGTCGGCGACCGGCTGCGGATCCCAGTCGACGGAGTTGTGATCGGTGAGGCGTCGCACGCGGCCGCTGTCCAGCGTCACTTCCCACAGATCGACGTTGCCGCCGCGATCGGACGCGAACACGACGCTCGCGCCGCCGCGCGCGTACGCGGGCTGGCGGTCGACGCTCATGCCGCGCGTGATCCATCGCGTGGCGCCGCCGTTCAGCGTCACTTCCTGCAAGCTCTGGCGCGTCACATCCTCGGTGAACACGATGCGGCCACCCGGCGCGATGTCGATCGTGTCGGCGCCGCTGTGCGGATTGCGGAGCAGCACGCGCGCATCATCGCTGTCGATCTCGTGGCGCACGATGACGGCCGAGCCGCGGCGCCGCGGCAGTCCCACGGCGGCCAATCCTTCCAGTTCCGCGTAGACCAGCGCGTCGCCGTTCTTCGTCCACGCCGCGCCGGAGAGCAGTCCGTGCGGCACGTTGCGCGAGAGCATGCGCTTCGCGCCCGACTCGACGTTCACCAGGAGGATCGATCCCGAGGTCGTGCCGCGCGGCCGAACGTTCACGGCGATCCACTTCTCATCGGGCGACCAGCGCGGCGACGTGAGCTCGGCGTCCGCGGAGAAGGCGAGCTCGCGCGCGGCGCCGCCGTCGACCGAGGCGATGCAGAGGATCGATTTGCGCTGCGGCGCGCTGCGGTCGCGCATGAAGGCGATGCGCTCGCCGTCCGCGGAGAAGTCGCCGTCGAAGGCATCATCGATCAGCCGCCGCGGATCGCCGCCCACCACGCCCACGCGATACAGCGCGCTGGTGCCGTTCGCGTTGCGCGTGAAGAGCAGCGCGGAGCCGTCGGGACTGAATCGCGGCGCCGCGTCGTCCGGCCCCGCCGTCACCGGCGCCTCGGTACCATCCGCGAGCTGCTTGAGCCAGACGCGCTTCGTGCCGTCGCGCGCGGAGACGTACGCGATGAGCTTTCCGTCCGGCGACGCGGCGGGCTCGGTGTCGAGGCCGGACCACGTCAGCGTGACGAGGCGCGGCGGCTCGGGTTCTTTCGTGTCCCGGGAGAGGAACGCCGCGGCGGCGATGCCCAACGCGATCAGCGCGAGGAGCAGGAGACGCGGCGCGAGCTTGCGCGGCTCGACGTCGTGCCTCGCGGCGCGCGGCGCGGACCTGGTGTTGGAGATGTTCTTCGCCGCGCTCTCCAGCGCGAAAGCGAGGTCTTTCGCCGATGCGAACCGCTGCGACGGATCTTTCTCCAGGCAACGGCGCACGATGGTCTCGACGGAATCGGGAACGCCGGGGAGATCCGGCGGATCGTCGACGAGGATGGCGTTCATCGTCTCCACGGCCGAGCGCGCGCGGAACGGCACGCTGCCGGTGAGCATCTCGAAGAGGACGATGCCGAGCGAGAAGATGTCGGAGCGGGCGTCGAGGGCGGTGCCGCGGACCTGCTCGGGCGACATGTAGTGCGCGGTGCCCATCACGATGCCGGGCTCGGTGCGCACGGCGGTGGAGGAGTCGCTGCTCGCGGGCGGCGTCGTGGCCAACCCGAAGTCGAGAATCTTCAGCAGCTCGCCCTCGGTGATGAAAACGTTCTCCGGTTTCAGATCGCGATGAATGACGCCTTTCGCGTGCGCGGCGGCGAGGCCTTCGGCAATCTGCGCGCCCCACAGCAGCGCCTTGCGCATGGTGATGCGGTTCTCCAGCCGGTCGCGCAACGTCTCGCCTTCGAGGAGCTCCATCACGATGTACGGCGCGGCGACGCCGGACTGCGTCAGCTCGCCGACGTCGTACAGCGCGCAAAGATGCGGATGGCTGAGCGACGACAGCGCGCGCGCCTCGCGCTCGAAGCGCAGGCGCAGTTGCGGATCGCTCCAGCGATGTTGCGGCAGGACTTTGATGGCCACCTTGCGATCGAGCCGCGTGTCGGTGGCGCGGAAGACGTGCCCCATGCCGCCCGCGCCGATCTCGGCATCGATGCGATACGGCCCCAATCGCGCGCCCGGTGCGAGAGGCATGTCAGCGCGGCTCGTCCCACCACTTCGACAGGTTCTGCGTCGGCACGCGGGGACGCTCGGAGTAATGCGAGGTGTCGTTGAACAGCATCAGCCGCGCGTGCACGGAATCGCGGAAGTCGAGGACGTTCAGACACGCCGGCGCCTGGTCGAGCCGGTCGCGATAACCGCGCGCATCGAAGCCAATGAGGCTGCTCAGGATCAGTCGGATGGTGGCCTTGTGCGACACGACCAGCACGCGCTGCCCGGGATGCCTCGTGACGATGGTACGCATCGCCGGCAGCGCGCGCGCGAGCACGGCCACGCCGGACTCACCGCCTTCCGGCGCGAAGGCGAACGGGTCTTCCTCCCACGCGACGTATTCGTCGTGATAGCGCTCTTCGACCTCGCGCCGCGTCAAACCTTCCCAACGTCCGTGGCTGATCTCCTCGAGCCCGTTCATCGGCGTCGCGGTGACACCGCATCTTCCGCCGATGATCTGCGCGGTCTCGACGGTGCGCGACAGCGGACTGCAATACGCGGCGTCGATCCCTTGCCGTTGCAGTCTCTCCCCGAGCCGCGCCGCCTGCCACCGCCCCTCCTCGGAAAGATCAACCCCGACGGCGCCGGAGAAGCGGTCTTCGGCCGTGAGCTGCGTCGCGCCGTGACGGACGAGAAAGATTCGGGTGGGTTGCATGGAGCGCGTTCATTGTAGATCGCGCAAACG
>DATLBM010000327.1:0-2315 GCA_035526885.1 Thermoanaerobaculia bacterium
AAGGCGTGCGCGAGCACCGTCTCGCCTTCCTGCGGAACGACGACGCGCAGATCGACGTGGGTGTCGTTCACGACCGGCGACGGCGGGGCGATCGTCGCGCGGATCGACGCCGGCGTGACCTGATTCACGACCGCGGCGTACGTTCCGAAGAACACCTGCACCGGACCGGTCCCGAATCCGCTGCCGGTGATGGTCACGTTCGTCGGTCCGAAACGGTAGCCGTACGGCGGATCGACGCGCGTCACGATGGGGGCGCCGAGGGCGGGCAGCGCGAGCAGCAGGAGAGCGAGGATGCGCATGGTGTCATCAAAATAACACGCACCGCGACACCCTGCCGCGTTCGGATAGAATCCGCGCCCTGATGCCCGCCAGCGTCTCCCTCCGCGACATCGTGACCTTCGTCTCCGGCCGCTACGACGGCCCGGATGCGGAGATCATCGGCGTCGCGCCGCTCAGCGAGGCCACGGCCCGGCACATCAGTTTTCTCTCCAATCCAAAGTACGCGCCGCACGTCGAAACGACGGGCGCCGCGGCGGTGCTGGTGGCCAACGATCTGCCCGGCGATTCCGCGAAATTCATCCGTGTCGCCAATCCGTACTACGCCATGGCCACCACCGTGGCGCGCTTTTTCGCGCACCGCCCGCGGCCCAACGGCGTTTCGAGCAAAGCGGACATCGCGGCCACCGCGAAGATCGGAAAGAACGCGGCCATCGGCGCGTTCACGTCGATCGGCGAAGAAGCGATCATCGGCGACGACGTCGTGATCTACCCGAACGTGACCATCGAGGCGAACGCGGTGATCGGCGACGGCACGATCATCTATCCGCAGGTCTCCATCTACTACGGCTGCAGAGTGGGACGGCGGTGCGTGATCCACAGCGGCGTCGTCATCGGCGGCGACGGCTACGGCTTCGTCACCGACGACCAGGGCCTGCATCACAAGATCCCGCAGATCGGCATCGTGCGCATCGAAGACGACGTCGAGATCGGCGCCGGCAGCACCATCGATCGCGCCGCCCTCGGCGAGACGGTCATCGGCGAAGGCACGAAGCTCGACAACCTCGTGCAGGTCGGTCACAACGTGCGCATCGGCAAGCGCTGTCTGCTGGTGGCCCAGGTGGGCATCGCGGGATCGACCGAGCTCGGCGACGACGTGCAGGTCGGCGGGCAATCGGGATTCGCCGGACATCTCAAGATCGGCAGCCGCGCGCGCGTCTATTCGAAGAGCGCGGTGTTCGATGATGTGGCCGAGGGCGTCTGGGTGCGCGGCATCCCGGCGGTGCCGCAACGCGAATACGTGCGCCAGCAGCGAGGAAGAAAGTAAAAATGTTGACCATCACCGAGATCATGAAGCTTCTGCCGCATCGCTATCCCATGCTGCTCGTCGACCGCATTCTCGAGATTCACGAGGACGGCAAACGCATCGTCGGTCTGAAGAACGTCTCCGCGAACGAGCAGTTCTTTCAGGGGCACTTCCCCGGCGCGCCGGTCATGCCGGGCGTGCTGATCGTCGAGGCCATGGCGCAGTGCGCGGCGGTGCTCTTCCTGCGCGAGATCGAGGATCGCGACCGGAAGCTCTTCCTCTTCGGCGGCGTCGACAAGGCGCGCTTCCGCAAGCCTGTCGTGCCCGGCGATCAGTTGATCCTCGACTGCGAAGTGCTGCAGCGGCGCGGGAGCACGGTGAAGGTCAAGGGCACGGCGCGCGTGGGTGACAGCGTGGTCGCGGAGGCGGAGCTGCTCAGCGTGATGGTGGAGCGGCCGCAGTGATCGATCCCACAGCCGTCATCAGCAGCGAGGCCGTGCTCGCGCCGGACGTGAGCGTCGGGCCGTACGCGGTGATCGGGCCGCACGTGACCATCGGCGCGGGCACGGTCATCGGACCGCACGTGCGCATCGACGGGCCGACGCAGATCGGCGAGCGCAATCAGTTCGTCGGGCAGTCGTCGATCGGCACGCCGCCGCAGGATGTGAAATTCAAAGGCCAGAAGACGGAGCTGCGCATCGGCAACGACAACCTCTTCCGCGAGTTCGTCACCGTCAACCGCGGCACGGTCGGCGGCGGCGGGATCACGACCATCGGCTCGGGCAGTTTCTTCATGGCCTACGCGCACGTCGCACACGACTGTCACGTCGGCGACACGACCATCTTCGCCAACAACGCCACGCTGGCCGGTCACGTGGAAGTGGGCGACTTCGCCACCATCGGCGCGTTCTCCGCGGTGCATCAGTTCTGCCGCGTCGGCGATCACGCGTTCATCGGCGGCGGCTCGATCTGCACGCAGGACGTGCTGCCGTTCGTGAAGACGGTCGGCAAC
>DATLBM010000328.1:0-2226 GCA_035526885.1 Thermoanaerobaculia bacterium
CTTCGCGCGGGGGCACGGTAGAAGGTCCTTCGACTGCGCTGCGCTTCGCTCAGGATGACACGAGCGCGGAGGTGTCAGCGGAGGTGTCATCCTGAGCCGCCGGAGCGAAGCGGAGGACGGTCGAAGGACCTTCCCCGCTCCGTGGCACGGTAGAAGGTCCTTCGACTCCGCTGCGCTCCGCTCAGGATGACACGGCGTTTTTTCGCAACTTCGCCAGAATCTCCTCTTCGCCCGCCGCGTGCAGCTCGCGCGCGCGATTCCAGGCCCGGTCCGCGCGATCGAGCAGCGCGGCCTTCCGGTCATCGGAAGAGGCCAGGCCGCCGAGGTTGATGCACACGTTCTGATACGCGCCCGCGGCGCCGGCGCGGGCCATCTGCACGCCCACGCCCGCATCGGACAGCGAGGCCTGCAGGCCGATGCGTGCCACTTCGCGATTGAGCTCGATCAGCTCCGGACACGTTTCCAGAACGGTGAGCGGCACCGTGGCCGCGCCGACCGTCGCATCCGCCATCGCCGCGTCGCGCTTCGCCGACTCCTCGGGCGTCGACTTCGGCATGCGCGTCGCGTCGAGGAACTTGTCGAACGCCGCGGTGTCGGCATCGACGGCCCACAGCAATTGATCTTTCAGTTCCTGCGCGCGCACGGCGATGCGATCGAGATCCGCCTGCTTGGCCTCGAATCCTTTTTTCGTGTGCGACAGCACGGCCACCATGGCGGCCAGTCCTGCCGCCATCGACGCCGCCAGCGCCGAGACGGAGCCGCCGCCCGGCGCCGGTGATTCATCGGAAAGCTCGTCCACGAACTGGCGCAGTGTGAGATTCGCCAGGCGCGGATTGGACGTCGCGGCCAGGCGATACTCGATCACGCGCTCGCGCGGATCGAACGGCTTCACTTCATTCAGTCCCAGCGTGCGGATGGCGATGTGGATCAGGGTCGACTCCGGAAATCCGGTGGGACGCCCCATTCTGCCGAGATAGTGACGGCCGGCGTCGATGAGCACCTGCCGCGGCACGAGTCCGACGATCTCCGATCCGGTCACGCGCAGCCCGCGCTCGCGTGCGCGCTCCTCGCACGCGTCGAACGCAACGTGCAGCGGGGTCGTGTCGAGGTCCGTGAGGTTGATGGAGATCTGCGCGCAGCCGAACTCCGGGATCACCCAGCCCACGGCCTTCACGGACTTGAGCAGTCCCGGCTCCCACGCCGGCTGGCCTTTCTCATCGAGCACGGGATTGTCGTTTGCGTCGCGCTTCATGCGGCCGCGCTCGCGCACGTCGAACGCCACGCGATTGGCGAGGCGCTTGTCGAGCGTGTTGATGTTCACGTTGTACGCGACGAGGAACTTGCGCGCGCCGATGACGATCGCGCCGGTGCGCGGCACGAACTCCGCGGGACCGAAATCGGGCTTCCACTTCGGGTCCGTGACTTTCTTCGCCGCGCCTTCGTACTCGCCCTCGCGCACGTCGGCGAGGTTGCGCCGCTCGGGGACGCTGCACGCGTACTCGTACAGATACACGGGCACGTTCAGCTCGCGACCCACGCGCTCGCCGAGCTTGCGTGCGAGCTCCGCGCATTCGTCCATCGTCACGTTGGCGACGGGGATGAACGGCACGACGTCGACCGCGCCGATGCGCGGGTGCGCGCCGCGATGCGTGGTCATGTCGATCAGCTCGACGCCTTTCTTGACGAGGCGGAACGCCGCTTCGAGAACGTCGTCGGGCGCGCCGACGAAGGTGATGACGGTGCGATTGGTGTCCGAGCCGGGATCGACGTTCAGCAGCGTGACGCCGCTGACGGACGCCGCTGCCGCCGCCACCGCGTCATAAACCTCTTTCCGCCGCCCCTCGGAGATGTTGGGAACGCATTCGACGATCTGCATGCGCGGCGG
This sequence comes from Thermoanaerobaculia bacterium, assembly GCA_035526885.1. Classification (GTDB taxonomy): domain Bacteria; phylum Acidobacteriota; class Thermoanaerobaculia; order Gp7-AA8; family Gp7-AA8; genus QHVT01. The sequence goes on from DATLBM010000328.1 coordinate 1,886, forward strand.
ATGCTATCGCGCGCTCTCGTGCAAGGGAACTTCACTCCCTGGCCTGCAATCCGAAAAACGAACATGCAGGACTCGCTGCTTCCGAGTCTGCAGGCGGAGCCGGAAGGCGCGAACCGGAATCCGGACCGATCGGCCGGCCCGAATTCGTGAATCCGCCGCCGATTGGGAGCGTCGGCGACGGTGCATGCGCGGAGTGTCACGACGCGGCCCACATCGACTATCTCGAGACTCAGTGCGAAGGGGTGTAACTTTCCCTCCGCACCGCCGTCCCACCGGCATGCGAAGACTTCTCCTCGTGCTGGTCATTGGCGTGCCCATGCTCGCGCAACGGCCGCCCCGCC
>DATLBM010000329.1:0-5714 GCA_035526885.1 Thermoanaerobaculia bacterium
CGCGACGCGATCGTCCGGTAGTGATCAGACGACATTGCGATACGCCGACACGTTGCGGTTGCCGCGAATGAAGAAGCGCAGCGGCCACCTCGCCGCGTCGCCGGAGTTGTCGATGCCGATGCGCGGGCTCACCGCGATCTCATCGTCGCTGAGCGCGGCGTCGCGCTCCGTGATCCACAGACGCGCGCCGCGCAGATGCTCGCCGTCGAGCCGCCGGTCGATGTCCAGGGCCATGCAGATCTTGCCCGGGCCGTTCATCAGCTCCCAGTCGCGTTTCGCTTTCGGCCGCCGCGCGCGCATCTCCTCGATTCCGCGCACCGGCTCCGCGCCGCGCAGCAGCACCGCCTCGGCCAGATCCCGCTCCTGCGTCACGACGTTCAGGCACCAGTGCATCCCATACGTGAAGTACACGTACGCGTGTCCGCCTTCGAGATACATCGACGCGTTGCGCTCCGAGCGCAGTCCGCGCCGCGCGTGCGACGCCAGGTCGTTCGCGCCGAGGTAGGCCTCCGTCTCGACGATGCGCGCCGCGAGCGTGTTGCCGTCATCGAGGCGCCGCCACAACACGCATCCCAGCAGCGCGCGCGCGACCGTCACCGTGTCCTGCAGGTAGAACGCGCGCGCGAGCTTGCGAGGCATCAGAGTCCGAGTCTCGCGCCTTTCCGATGGTCGAGCTCGTCCTCGGTGGCGTGCCTGCCGATGATCGACAGCAGTTCCGCGTGCACTTTCGGCGTCGCGCCGACGATGTTGCCGCGGTCGAGCCAGCGCTGTCCGCCCGAAAAGTCCGTGACTACGCCGCCGGCCTCCGTCACCAGCAACGCGCCGGCCGCGACGTCCCACGCCGCGAGGTGCATCTCGAAGAATCCGTCGAACACGCCCGCCGCGGTGTATGCGAGATCGAGCGCCGCCGAGCCCGCGCGGCGCACGCCTTTCGACACGCGGATCACGTCCGTGAAGATGCGCACGTACATGTCGACGTACTCCTGCGCGCGGAACGGAAATCCTGTCGCCAGGAACGAGCCCTCGACCGCGTCGTGACTCGAGACGTGCATCCGCTCATCGCCTTTGAACGCACCCGCGCCGCGCTCCGCGGTAAAAAAGAGATCGCGCAGCGGCTCGTAGATCACCGCGGCGATGGTCTCCGCGTTCTCGCGCAACGCGATGGAAACGCACCACACGGGAAAGTGCTGGAGGTAGTTCGACGTGCCGTCGAGTGGATCGATGACCCAGGTGCGCGCGGCGGCACGATCGCCGATGCGGCCGCCTTCCTCGCCGAGGAAGCCGTCGGCGGGGCGATGTTCGCGAATGGCGTCGACGATGGCCTGCTCGCTCTCGCGGTCCGCGTTCGAGACCCAGTCGTTGCGCGCTTTGAGGTCCGCGTCCTCGCGCCCGAGGTTTTCCCAGTAGCGGAGCAGGACGGCGGCGCCCTGCCGGGCGGCGTGAATGGCCAGCTCGACGTCGTTCATGCGGCGCGGATTGTAGTGCCCCGCAGCGGCCGCGTCCGCCTCGTAAGCATTCTGAAAGCGGGCGCGAACAGGATTATCGACCTACCTTTCATGCGTTCAGGATTGAAGTCGTCGTCCGTCCACGTCCAATTCGGAGGAGCTCCATGATTCGCAGTGCATGCGTGCGTTTGACCGCTTTCTTTGCCGTTCTGCTGACTCCGCTTCTGGCGGGCGCGCAGCAGATCAACCCTTACGTCCTGCAGCCCGAGGGCGAGCGGATGTACATGATCGAGCAGACTGCGGGGCAGCTGCACTGCCGCATCGCCTCCGAGGACGAGACCGCGATGCTGCAGCCGCGCGATGAGTCGGTGAAACGGATCTATCCGACGTCGAAGATGCAGTCGAACGCCGGTGCGTTTCACATCGTGCTCGAAGGCACGGCGCAGCTCGACGGCTTCCCCGCGGCCAAGGCGGCGTTCATCAAGGCCGCGCAGATCTGGGAGAACCGGATCAATAACCCGCTGACCGTGACCATCCAGGTCGATTTCGGTCCGACGCGTTTCGGCACGGCGTATCCGAGTGCGAACATCCTCGGCTCGACGTCGTCCCGCCAGTACTACGTCAACTACACGGCGGCGCGCGCGCAGGTCGTGGCGCACGCGGACAACGCGGCTGAAACCTCGCTCTACGCGAAGTTCCCGTCGACGTCGACCGTGCCCACGGATCTCGGCTCCGCGACGCGCGTGCTCGGATCGTCGATCCAGCTCCTCACTCTCGGCTTCACGCTTCCGGCCGATCGCCAGCTGCCGTCGATCGGATTCAACTCCGCGTTCAACTTCGATCTCGACGCGACCAACGGCATCGATCCGGGCAAGTACGACTTCGAGGCTGTGACCGTTCACGAGCTCGGCCACGCCCTCGGCTTCGGCTCGTCCGTCGGCGACACCGAGCTCACGCCGCCCGCGACCGAAGTCGCGCCCACGATCTGGGATCTCTTCCGTTTCCGTCCCGGCGTGACCAGCTCCACTTTCCAGACGGCGCAGCGCCCGATGGCCTCCGGCGGCACGCACGTGCACTTTGCCGGCGGCTCGTCCCTGCAGATGTCCACCGGCCGCGCGGACAACACCGGCGGCGACGAGCAGCAGTCCAGCCACTGGAAGGACAACACGGGCGGCAATCCGTTCATCGGCCTCATGGATCCGACCATCCCCTCAGGCACGCACATCGAGCTGTCGGCAAACGACCTCGCCGCGTTCGAGGTGATGGGCTACAGCATCGTCACCAGCAACGCCACGGTGCCCGCCGCGCCGTCGAATCTCACCGCGACGGCGACCTCGGCCTCCATCATTCGCCTGAACTGGGTCGACAACTCGAATGACGAGGCGGAGTTCCGCATCGAGCAGAAGGTCAACAACGCGTTTGTCGACCTCGGCGCAGCCGGCGCCAACGCCACCACGATCAACGTCACCGGCTTCAGTGCGGGCCAGACCGCCACGTTCCGCATCCGCGCGCGCAACGCCACGGGCGACTCCGGCTACTCGAACGAAGCCTCGGCTACGACGCCGGGCGGCAACACCGGCGGTCCGTGCACGCCGAACGCGAACACGGTCTGCCTGCTCAGCGACCGCTTCCGCGTCTCCATCGACTACGTCAACGCGTTCGTGAATCCGCCGCAGCCCGGCAAGTTCATCGGCGCCAAGCTCGTCGGCGGCGTCCAGAACCCCGACGTCGCGACGTTCGGCATCAGCGGCGCGCAGGCCATCGAAGTGGTCGTGCGCATTCAGGACGCGCGTCCGTTCGGACTGAATCGCTTCGACATCTACTACGGCGGGCTGACGGATCTCGAATACACCGTCACCATCACCGACACGCAGACCGGCACGACCCGTACGTACCGCAATGCGCCGGGCAACGTGGGCGGCGGCGTGGACCGCACGTCCTTCACCGGTGCGCTGGGCGGCGAAGACCGCATCACCTCTGGCGGCTACGACACCTTCCCGGCGGGCATCACGCTCGTGCCGGTCGAGACCCAGATCGTGCGCATGCCCCTGACCAGGTCCGACGTCCGGACGCTGCAGTCCGACGTGCATGACGCGATCGTCGCGCACGCGGAAGGCATGACCATCACGCCTCACGCCGCGGGCGGCGGCGGCGCGTGCTCGGAAGTCGAGCCGAATCAGAGCCTCGCACAGGCTTCGAATCTGCCGCTGAACGACCCGTGCACGGGCTTCGTCGATCTGACGAACACCGGCAGCATCACGCTCGACTTCGGCGACGGCATCACGGACAACATCGAAGACGTGTTCAAGGTCACGCTGCCGTCGTCGGCAAAGCTCAACGTCATCCTGAGCTTCACCAATACCGTGGCCGATCTCGACATGTACATCTTCCAGCTCAACGGCACGAGTCTCGACGTCGTGGGCTACTCGAACACCACCGAGACGACCGAGAGCGACACCACGGACACGCTCCCCGCGGGCACGTATTACGTCGGCGTCTCGGCGTTCAGCGGCCAGTCGAACTACACCGTGATCGCGTCCGCGGTCGGCCTCTCCTCAACTCCGGCCGCGCCGACGAATCTCACCGCCACCGCGATCTCGTCTTCGCAGATCCAGCTCTCCTGGACCGATAACTCGAACAACGAGACCGGTTTCGTCGTCGAAGGTGCGGTGGGCAACAGCGGCTTCGCGCCCATCGATCCCGTGCAGCCGGCGAACACGACCGGCGGAACGGTGACGATCTCGAATCCCGTAGCGGGCACGACGTTCAAGTTCCGCGTGAAGGCGCGCAACGGCTCCGGCGACTCCGCGTACTCGAACGAAGCCTCGGCCACGCTGCCCTCAAACAACTCGGGGACGTGCACCGCCAGCTCCACCGTGGCCTGCCTGCTCGACGGCCGCTTCCGCGTCTCGATCGCGTACATCAACTCGTTCGCCAATCCGCCGCAGCCGGGCAACTTCCTCGGCGCCAAGCTCGTGGCGGGCTCGCAGAATCCGGACGTGGCCACGTTCGGCATCTCCAGCGCGCAGGCCATCGAGGCGGTCGTGCGCATTCAGGACACGCGTCCGTTCGGCCTGAACCGTTTCGACGTCTACTACGGCGGTCTGACCGACCTCGAGTACACCGTTTCGGTGACCGACGTCGTGAAGGGCGTCAGCAAGACGTACCGCAACGCTCCGGGCAACGTCGGAGGCGGCGTCGACCGTACGACGTTCACCACCAACTGAGCTGTTTCCATATCGAAATTGAAAAGGGCGGCCTTCGGGCCGCCCTTTTTGTTTGGAACGAAAATAATTTAGCGGGCGCGCTGTTTTTTGATGCATCGGTTCCCAACAATCTGGAGGCATCTTGATGACCCCACGCATCACCCGTTTTGGCGTACTGGCCATGGCCGCTCTGCTCCCGCTCGCCGCGGGCGCTCAGCTCAAACCTCACGAAGATCGCGACGCCGGCGCGTTCGTCATCATGAGCGTCAATGGCGACACGCTGTGCCGCGAGGCCACGCCGGAAGAGTCGGTGGCGCTGCGCGCGCCGATCGGCGTTGCCACGCACGTGTTCGGCGAAGGCCGCGCGCGCATCAAGTCGAACGCCCAGGCGGCGGGACTGAACATCATCCTCCACGGAACCGATCAGCTCGAGGCTTCGCCGGAAGCGAAGGCCGCGTTCGAGAAAGCGGCGGAGATCTGGGAGAGCCGCATCTCCACTCCGGTCGAGATCATCGTCGACGTCGACTACGGGCCGAAGCGCTTCGGCACCGACTACCCGAACGCGAACATCATCGGATCGACCGGTTCCGCGTCGTGGATCTTCGAGGACGGCGGCTACACCGAGATCCGCGCGGCCATCGTCGATCGTGCGGACAACGCGGCCGAGGCTGCGGTCTACAACGCGCTGCCGGACCCGAACCTCCCGACTGATGCGAATGCCGCTGGCTTCCTCACGAACTTCGGTGCGGCTTCGGCGCTTCTGCGTGCGCTCAAAGCTCTGCCGCCGCAGGCCGCGGACGACGTGGCTCCTTACCGCGGAAACACCAGCCCGCAGATCGGCTTCAACTCCGCGTTCAACTTCGACTTCGATCCCACCGACGGCATCGCCCCGGGCAAGACCGACTTCGTCGGCGTGGCCGTTCACGAGATGGGTCACATGCTCGGATTCAGCTCGCGCGTCGGCGCGACGGAAACGGGCGGCGATGCCGGTCCTTCCATCCTCGACTTCTTCCGCTTCCGCCCCGGCGTGGACATGACCACGTTCGGCTCGGCGCAGCGCATC
>DATLBM010000330.1:0-2981 GCA_035526885.1 Thermoanaerobaculia bacterium
ACGATGGCGCGGTTCTTCATGGGGCGCAGTTTATCCCGCGCGCGCTCTCCGGCTCCTAGGAGGACTTCTTCGTGCGCGGCGCGGCGACGCGGCGCGCGGAGACTTTGGTGCGCTGGGTCTGGTCCGCCAATTTCCGCAAGGCATCGTTCACCGACTTGTTGTCGGGAAACACTTCCGCCAGGTCGGGTTCCAGGACGCGAATCACTTTCGTTCCGTGATACGCGACAAAGTACGGGTTCGGCCGTCCCTTGCTGAAATCGAATTCGCGGTCGAGCGGATCGGCGTCTTCAGAAGCTTGCTTTTTCTTCATACGTTCGTGTTTCGCGCGCAGTCGCGCGCCTGGCACTGACCAACCGCAGCGTCACCTCGGATCGTTCCACGTAAACCACATACAGAAGGCGCTCGCGTTCCGATCTGCCAATGATGATAAAGCGGTCTTCGCTCCACGAGTGCTCACCGTCGTACATGTGCAACGCATGGACGTCACCGAAAACCGTCTTGGCCTCGCCGAACGACACGCCGTGTTTGCCCTCGTTCTCGAGTGCTTTCGCGTCGTCCCATTCGAAGCGATACGTGATCACGTCAAATGCTCATGCACGAGCGGCCGCGCCGCAGGCGCGTCCTCCCCGAACTGCACGAACGACAAAAATCGCGCGCGCAGCTCCTCCGCGTCGCGGCGCGCCGTGCCCAGCTGGATGCGCGCGATGACGTCGCCCGCGCGCACTGCGTCGCCCGTGCGGCGGTCGAACATCACGCCCGCGGCGTAGTCGATCTGGTCGTCCGCTTTCTTGCGGCCGGCGCCGAGGTCCACGGTGAACATGCCGGCCTGGTAGGTGTCCATGAACGCGATGACCCCGCTCTGCGGCGCTTTCACTTCGATCACCTCGCGCGGCTGCGCGAGGAGCGAGTAGTCATCGACGACGTTCGCGTCGCCGCCCTGTGCAGCGATCCACTTGCGGCACTGCTCCAGCGCGGCGCCGGAGGTGATCGCGTCGGCCAAAGCGCGGTTCGCCGACGCTTCGTCGAAGCGGCCCGACATCACCAGCACGCGCTCCGCCTGCGCGCGCGTCACCTCCATCACATCCTCGGGACCGCGTCCTTTCAGACACTCGATGGTCTCGATGATCTCGTTGGCGTTGCCGGCTGCGATACCGAGGGGGCGGTCCATGTCGGTGATGAGCGCTTCCACTCGCGTGCCCGAGCCCGCGGCCGCGGCGATGAGGCTCTGCGCCAGCGCCTTCGAATCCTGGTAGATGCGCATGAACGCGCCGCTGCCGGTCTTCACGTCGAGGATGAGGCTCGACGCGCCCATGGCCAGCTTCTTGGACATGATCGAGGCGGTGATCAGCGGCAATGACTCGACCGTGCCCGTGACGTCGCGCAGCGCGTAGATCTTCTTGTCCGCCGGCGCGATGCCTTCGGTCGACGTGGAGATCACGCAGCCGGCGTCCGCCACGCAGCGTTCGAACTCCTCACGCGACAACCGCGCGTTGAAGCCCGGAATCGCTTCCAGCTTGTCGAGCGTGCCGCCGGTGTGACCGAGCCCGCGGCCGGAGAGCATGCCGATCTGCACGCCGCACGCGGCCACCCACGGCGAGAGCACGAGCGAGACCTTGTCGCCCACGCCGCCGGTGGAGTGCTTGTCGGCGATGAAGTCGTACGAGTCGCGGAGGTGCCACTGCTCGCCCGACTTCAGCATGGCCTGCGTCAGCGTGGCCATCTCCTCGGGCACCATGCCGTTGATGGCGATGGCCATGAGCAGCGCGGACATCTGGTAATCGGGAATCGATCCGCGCGTGAAGCCTTCCACGAAGAACTCGATCTCGCGCGTGTCCAGCGGACCGCCGCGGCGCTTTTTGTTGAGGAGCTCGTACACGCTGTAGTCGGCCATAGGCGCGGTAGCATAGCCGACCCGTGAAAGCAGTGGTTCTCCTCTCCGGTGGACTGGACTCGGCCACCGTCCTGGCCATCGCCCGCAGTGAAGGACGCGAATGCCTCGCGCTCTCGATCGTGTACGGGCAACGGCATCAGGTGGAGCTGGAGGCGGCGCGGCGCGTGGCGGCGGCGATCGGCGTCGCGGAGCACGTCGTGTATCCGCTCGACCTGCGCGTCTTCGGCGCGAGCGCGCTCACCAGCGACATCGACGTGCCGAAGGACGCCGTCGGCGCGCCCGGCATCCCGGTGACTTACGTCCCCGCGCGAAACACGATCTTCCTGTCCCTGGCCCTGGGATACGCGGAAGCGCGGAACGCGGAGGAGATCTGGATCGGCGTGAACGCGCTCGACTACTCCGGCTACGCCGATTGCCGGCCAGCGTTCATCGATGCGTTTCAGCAAGTGATCTGGAAAGGCACGCGCAGCGGCGTCGAGCATCAGACGCCGCGCCTCATCGCGCCGCTGCTGGAGATGACGAAGGCGGACATCATTCGCCGCGGCGTCGCCCTCGGCGTCGACTACACGATCACGCACTCATGCTATGACCCGGCGCCGGACGGGCGGGCGTGCGGCCATTGCGACAGCTGCCTGTTGCGCAAGAGCGGGTTCGTTGCGGCGGGAGTGCGGGACCCGACGGCGTATACGAGCGATGAGTGATAAGTGATGAGTGATGAGTGAGTGATGAGTGAGTGAGTGATGAGTGATGAGTGATGAACGATGAGTGAGTTGAGAAGGCGGACGCGGAGTTTTGCGATAGAAGTCGTGCGGTTCTGTTCGACGCTACCACCTACGGAGGAAGCGCGAGTCATTCGGCGGCAGTTGCTGCGATCAGGGACTTCGCCAGGCGCGCACTGCCGCGAAGCGACACGGGCTCGCTCCGACGCGGAAATGGTCAGCAAGATCGAAACCGCGCTCCAGGAGCTGGATGAAAGCGTTTATTGGATGGAGTTGTTGATCGAAGCCGACATCGTTCCCCAGGAACGGCTTCAGGCCATCATGGAGGAAGCTGACGAGCTCATTGCAATGGCGGTAGCAGCAGCACGAAC
>DATLBM010000331.1:0-4931 GCA_035526885.1 Thermoanaerobaculia bacterium
AAGGAAAATCGCCGCGCTCGAGGCCACGTTGAGCGACTCCACGCGCGAGGACGTGGCGATGGCGATCGCCGTTGCCTGCTCGAGCAGTTCGCGCGACACGCCCGCGCCTTCGTTGCCGAAGATCAGCACCGCGTTCTTCGCGGGCGGATCGATCGGCGCGCCGGCGCCGTCGGCGGCGAAGAGAGGAACGCGCGCGTCGATGAGTGCGCGCGCGGTGATCTCCGCCACAGGCACGGACAGAATCGCGCCCACGGACGAGCGGATCGCTTTCGGTCCGAACGGATCAGCGCAGCCGGGCAGGAGCAAGACGCCGCTCGCATCGAACGCAGCGGCCAGGCGGACGATCGTGCCGACGTTGCCCGGGTCCTGCACGGCATCGAGCGCGATCGCAATCGAGTCGCGTCGCGAGAGGATTTCGTCGAACGAAAACGACGGACGCTCGAACAGTCCGAGGACGCCTTGCGAGTGGCGCGTCTCGGAGAGGAAGTCGAAGACCTCGGCGGATACGTCTTCGTCGCGACGGACGACCGCGATCGGTTTCCACCCCGCGGCGATTGCATCCGCGACGGGCTTCGGTCCCTCGATGACGATCTCGCGGTCGTGCTCGCGAACGGCTTCGCGGATTCGCTGGACCAGAGGATTCTGCCTGCTGCGAATGGTAGGCATTAGAATGCGCCGCCGATGATACTGAAGCTGATCAAGATGGCCACGACCACGGCCGCGAAAACGTCCGTGTGGTCCGCCGTCTGGACGTTTCCCAGCATCCTGCTTTCCGCGTTCGTGATCGCGTGGGGAGCGGAAGCGGCGCAGTTCCTCATGTCCCAGGGTCTGGCGCTGGCGATTCTGGCGTGGCTGCAGACGCTTCCCGAGTTCGCCGTGGAAGCGGTCATCGCATGGAACGCGGGCAAGGATCCGTCGCAGACGCATCTGGCCATCGCCAACTTCACCGGGTCGCTCCGCCTCCTCGTCGGTCTCGGCTGGCCGATGATCTATTTCGTCGCCGCGGCGTTCGGCTGGAAGCGCCAGGGCGGCAAGTTCGTCGAGCTCGAGCTGGAAGACGAGCACTCCATCGAAGTCTTCGGCCTGCTGCTGCCGATCCTCTACTTCGCATTCATCTGGTGGAAGGGCACGCTCACGATCTGGGACGCCATTCCGCTGTCGTTCTCCTACTTCCTCTATCTATGGGTGTTGTGGAAGATCCCGCCGAAGGAGGAGACGGAGGAGTCGCTCGAGGACCTGGGCACCATCCCGCGCAAGATCCTCTCGCTCCAGCCGCGCATGCGCAACGCCGCGATCTGGGGGCTGTTCGTGGCCGGCGGACTGCTGCTGTTCTTCACCGCGCATCCGTTTCTGAACTCGATGCTGGCCATCGCCGGAACAATGGGCGTCTCGACGTTCGTGTTCGTGCAATGGGTGGCGCCGTTCCTCTCCGAGTTTCCGGAGAAGCTGAGCGCGTTCTACTGGGCGCGCAAGGTGAGCACGGCCAGCGTCGCGCTGATGAACATGGTCTCGTCGAACATCAACCAGTGGTCGATCCTGTCGGCCATGATCCCCATCCTCTTCGTCATCAGCGCGGGGGAGATCAAGCCGCTGGTGTTCGACCAGATGCAGCGGCACGAGATCATCCTCACGATCCTGCAGAGCTTTCTCGGATTTCTGCTGCTCCTGAATCTGCGGCTCGTGCTCTACGAGGCGTTGATCCTGTTCATCTTCTGGGCGGTGCAGTTTTTCGTTCCCAGCATTCGTGAAGAGATGATCTGGGTGTACGCGGCGTGGTGCGCGCTGGAGGTGGTCAAGCTGCTCATCGCGCGCAAGGCGCCCGCGGCGTGGACGGGAATGATGAAGACGCTCAACCGCCGTTTCGCGCCGCCCGCGGAAGGGTGATAAAAGGAACGTCTCCGCCGATGACGACCACCGCCCGTCCGCCGATTCGGTTCGCCGACCGCGTCCAGTCGATGCAGGAATCGCCGACGCTGGCCGTGCTGAACCGCGCCACCGCGCTGATCGCGCAGGGCGTGGACATCGTCGACTTCGGACCCGGCGAGCCGGACTTTCAGACGCCGCCGAAAGCATCCGAGGCGGGGAAACGCGCCATCGATCGCGGGTACACGAAGTACACGAATGCCAGCGGTCTGAAATCGCTGCGCGAGGCCATCGCCAATCGCTACAACCGCCGCTACGGGCTGTCCCTCGGACAGGAACACGTCATCGCCGGGAGCGGCGGCAAGCAGGAGCTGTTCAACGTCGCGCTGGCGCTGCTGCGCGAAGGCGACGAGGTGATCATCCCGTCGCCGTACTGGGTGAGCTTTCCCGATCAGGTGGCGTTCGCCGGCGCGACGCCGGTGTTCGCGCCCGCCGATCCGGACGACAACTTCCGCCCCAAGCTCGCGGACCTCGAAGCCGTGGCCACCGGGCGCACGCGCGGCGTGATCATCAACTCGCCGTGCAATCCCACGGGCGCGGTGATTCGCGGATCCGAGGTGCAGCGCATCGTCGAGTGGTGCGCGTCGCGCGATGCGTTCCTCGTCTTCGACGAGACGTACGAGCTTTTCGTCTACGACGGCAACGAGCACGTCTCCGCGATGCGTTGGTTCGAGCAGTATCCCGAGACGGTGATCGTCGTGAACTCGATGTCCAAGACCTTCGCCATGACGGGCTGGCGCCTCGGCTACGCCGTTGCGCATCCGGACATCGTCTCGGCGCTGGGGAAGATCCAGAGTCACTCCACGTCGAACCCGAGCACGATCGCGCAGCACGCGGCGCTCGAGGCGCTCAGCGGCGCGGTCGATGACGACGTGCAACGGATGTACGAGGCGTACTGCGAGCGGCGGGCGTGGCTGGTGTCGGCGCTCAATCGGATTCCGGGCATCTGCTGCACCGATCCGGACGGCGCGTTTTATGTCTTCCCGGACATCCGTGCGTACTTCGGCAAGCGTGGCATCCGGGACTCGCAGACGTTCGCGAATTACCTCCTCGACGAGGCGCGCGTGGCAGTCGTGCCCGGCGGCGCGTTCGGCGCGGATCACTACGTACGGATCAGCTACGCGACGGGCATGGATCGGATCCGCGAGGGGATCTCGCGGATCGCGGACGCGGTCGCCAGGCTTTGAAGAAGACTCGCGGCCATTCATGCATCCGACGCTCGCTGCGCAAGAAGGCGTGGCCAACCAGCGCGGCCGGCCGTGCGGGCGGAATCTCGCTGCACTTCCGCCCGTTCCGACTCGCGATCCACCGATTACTTGAAGGAGATCTTGTGAAAAAGACCATTTCGACCATGATCGCGCTGGCCATGACGGCGACGATCGTCGTGGCGCAGGAAACGAAACCTGCCGCACCGGCCACCGCGCCGTCGGCCGATCCGATCGTCATCGCGGCGGGCGACGTCACCATCCGCCAGTCGGAGTTCGAGAGCGCGCTGAAGACGCTTCCCGAGCAGTACCAGCAGTACGCGATGGGCGCCGGCAAGAAGCAGTTCGCCGAGGACTACCTGCGCATGAAGATGCTCGCCGCGGCGGGCACGAAGGCGGGCCTCGACAAGGACGCGGACGTCCTTCGCCAGCTCAACCTGATGAAGGAGAACCTGGTCGCCAACGCGCAGCTGCAGAAGATCGAGGACAGCATCAAGCTCTCCGACGAGGAGCTGAAGAAGATCTATGACACGAGGAAGAGCGACTACGAGCAGGTCAAGGCCCGCCACATCCTGATCGCGTTCAAGGGCAGTCCGGCCGCGCAGGAAGGCAAGCCGGAGCTGACCGAGGAGCAGGCCAAGGCCAAGGCGGAAGACCTGCGCAAGCAGATCGTCGAGGGCAAGGCCAAGTTCGAGGACGTGGCGGCGAAGGAATCCGACGACGCCGGCACCGGCAGCCGCGGCGGAGACCTGGGCGAGTTCAATCGCGGCCAGATGGTTCCCGAGTTCGAGAAGGCCGCCTTCGAGGCCAAGGTCGGCGACGTGACGCCGGTGGTGCGGACGCAGTTCGGCTTCCACATCATCAAGATCGACGAGCACGGCATGACGCCGTTCGAGCAGGTCAAGGCGCCGCTCGAGCGCACCGAGCGCCAGCAGCGCCTGCAGGCCACGCTGGAGAAGATGAAGACCGACGCCAAGGCGACGTTCAACGATACGTACTTCACGCCTCCGGCGCCCCCGGCCACGCCGCCCGCGACGCCTCCGGCGGCTCCGGTCAAGAAGCCGTAATCTCTCGTTTTGCTCGATTGCACGGCGGGCCGCTCGGCCCGCCTTTTTTTTGCTATCGTGCGCGGCCATGGAGATTCCGTCGAAGGTCTCGATCTTCAACCGCACGCTGGAGGTCAAGGGCAAAGCAGGGACGCTGATCGCGGTGAACGAGGACGGCGGCTTCTACGAAGTCGTGCTGGAAGTGCAGCAGCGCAACCACACGGTGCTGTTCCCCATCGCGGAGACGGTGATCATCTTCAACGAAGCCGTGCCGGCGATCTCCGCGGACTTTGAAGTGGAGAGGTGAGGGGGCGCGCGTTTACGCGCGTTACTGCCGACATAGGTACAGCCTCCTTCAACTCCGAACACCGAGCATTCTCGGCCGATGACGCCTGCATCGCTGTCGACTGCTTCAATTCCGTACGTGCTCTTCAAATCGATGTCGCGTACGAACGATGCCGACGACATTTCTTTCGCGCTCGATGACGCCCTTACGGACGGCGATGAACACGTCTTTTTCGCCCGATGACGCCCTCGTCGAAGTTGGTGATTGATGTTCCGATCGATGAAGCCTTCGATGTGACGACAAGACTGCTTCCGTTCCGTGCACGCTCCAGCCGCAGATCGAGTCGGTTACCGTGCGCGTCGTCTCGCTGGGTGCGGACAACACTCAGGACGTCGAGACGTTCATCACGTGGGCGGTGCGACAGGCGTTTGCCAGTTCCGAAGCTTCAGGAGCAGGTGAGGGGACGACTAA
>DATLBM010000332.1:0-3490 GCA_035526885.1 Thermoanaerobaculia bacterium
CTTTTCCGCGGCATCCGCGCTCCCGCCCGCTGGGCGATGATCGTCTACCTCGGCATGGCCATGCTGATCGCGCTCGCGCCGCGGCGCCGCTGGCAGGCCATCGCGCTGACGTTCGCGTTGCTCGTCGAGCTGCGCGCCGCGCCGATCCGCTGGTATCTCACCACCGGCGGGACGCCGCCGGTCTATCGCTGGCTCGCGACGCAAAACGTCCGCAGCGTGCTGGAGGTGCCGATCGACCAGCCGAGCACGTACGAATACCTCTATTTCGCGACCGTGCATCACAAGCCGCTCGTGAACGGCGTGTCGGGATTCCGTCCGCCGGGCTACGACGATCTTCCGGCGATGATGCGCAAGGCGTCGCTGATCGTCGTGCACGACGAGACGCGGCTCAGCGATCCGCGCGTCGTGCGCGAGCCGCCGTCGCCGTACGTGCTCGAGCATCCCGTGCATTGGGAGTCGATTACCGGCCCGCTGGACGTGAGCGGGCACGGCGCCGGCCCGCTGCGCGCCGCTACGCTGTTCTTCGACAACCGTCGCTCGCACGTCGCGGCGCACGTGCACGGCGCGCGCTTCGAGGCGCATCTGCCGCAACGGCCGAACGATGTCCGCGCCGACACCGACCTGCAGGTCGACGTGGTCGACGCGAACGGCCGAACGCATCGCCTGCAACAGGTGTGGCTGCGCTGGCGGAGTCCCGGAGAGCGGCTGCAGGAATCGCAGCTCCCGCAGACGGCCGACCTCGGTCCGTATCTCGTGCATCCGAACCACGCCGACGGCTTTCCCCGCACCCGCCCGCCGCGATAATTGCAAATGCACTGGCCTCTCCTCGCCGCGCGCATCCTCGTCGTCACCGCGACGGCCGGGTTTCGCCATGACTCGATTCCGGTGGCCGAGGAGACGATCCGTGAGTTCGCGGCCGCGCGGGGCGCGGAAGTCGAATTCGCGCGCAACGACGAGGAGCTGCGCGAGCACATCGGGTTTCACGGCCTCGACGCGGTCTTCTTCGTGAACACGACCGGCGAGCTGGCCGGCGACGCGCGACAGTCGCTGCTGGCGTGGATCGCGCGCGGCGGCACGTTCGTTGGCATCCACAGCGCTACCGACACGTGGCACACCTCGCCGGACTACATCGAGATGATCGGCGCCGAGTTCGTGACCCATCCTCCCGATTTCGAAGCGACCATTCGCGTCGAAGACATCGAGCATCCCTCCACGCGCGATCTCGTCTCGCCGCACGTGATGCTCGAAGAGATCTACTCCTTCGGCAACCTGCAGCCCTTCCGCGTACTGATGACCGTAGACGGCGCGCCGGTGGCCTGGGAGAAACGCTACGGCAACGGCGAAGTGCTGTACACGGCCCTCGGGCACCGCGAAGACGTCTGGACGACCGCGTGGTTCCGCGAGCACGTGCGCGGCATCATCGACTGGGCCCTGTCGCAGAAGACGGCGCCTTCGCGGCGGCGGGCCGTGCGCGAGTGACGGCCGCGCGGCATACTGGAGCGCGTGCTCGCGAAGAACCGCTCCATCCCCGACTGCTCGGCCATGGCGGAGATCCCGTATCCGGACATCGGCGACGCCATCGACTGGCTTTGCGCGGCGTTCGGATTCACGCTGCGGCTGCGTATCGCGGATCACCGCGCGCAGCTCAACGTCGGCAACTGCGCGGTGGCGTTGACGGAAGCCGCGCAGCCAACGCGTTGCTCGATGCTCATCCGCGTCGAGGACGTCGATCATCATCATCGACGCGCGATCGAGCGTGGCGCGAAGGTCGTGCGCGAGCCGGCCGATCATCCGTACGGCGAGCGCCAGTACACGGCCGCCGATCCGGCGGGACACGTCTGGACGTTCTCGCAGACCGTTCGCGACGTGCAGCCCGAGGAGTGGGGCGGAACTTCGCATCGGCTATGACGCCACGCGCGCGCCGCGATCGCGCGTCTGCACCTTCATCGGGTCGATGCGGCCGAGCTTCACCAGTCGCGATGTGATGGCGCCGGAGCTGCGCCCGTGCTGCAGCGCGATCTGCGCGATGGTCATGGACGCGTCGAACTCGCGCACGAGACGCGCGTCCTCATCCTGCGACCACGGCGTGCCCGCCGATGGCAGGGAAGAGCGCCGCGCCGGCGCGTCCCGCAGCAGCGTTGCCGCCGCGGAGATCGCATTGCGAACCTCCGCCGTCACCGCCGCGCTTTCGTGCGCCGCGAAGCTCTCCAGAGTGCGAATGACTTCCTGTTTTTCCATCGTTCAACCTCCGCATCCGAGGCTACCTCGGCGCGCAAGAACGGCTACGCGCGGTGGAAGCGACGGCGCGAGGCGAACGTCGAGACGATGAAGATGGCAACGAGCGGTCGATCGATTCCTACGCGAGGTGGGGTAGTGTGATTCGCGCAATGCCGCTGTTCCTGTACACCGCGTGGTTCCGCGATCTCACCGCGATGCCGGACGACGAGGACGCCGAGTGGCCGGCGTGTTTCGTCATCGACGCGCCGCGCAGCATCGCCGCGCTGGAGTGGGGCGATCAGCTCGCGCGCGACTTCTCGGCGCGACGAGGCACCGAAGTGTTCCAGTGGTCGACCGTCGAGGCCGAAGCCGATCCATCGCTGCCAGTGGTGAAGTATGGACAGGCGGCCAGCGATGAAGAGATCGGCTGGTGACGTAGGACGGGCTTCAGCCCGTCCCGGAAGGGCACGTTACTTCTGCGGCTCGACGATCCCGTGGCGCAGCGCGTAGCCCACCGCCTCGGCGCGGTTGTGCAGCCGCAGCTTGTCGAGGATGTTGCGCACGTGGAACTTGACCGTGTTCTCGCTGAGGTTGAGCTGCCGTGCGAGCTTGCGGTTGCTGGTCAGGCCCTGGACCATGAGCTCGAGCACCTCGCGCTCGCGCGCGGTGAGCGTCTCGTCTTCCGAGGCTGTGGCTGAAGCGGCGGCGGGCGGCTTCGCGAATTCCTGGAGGAGCTTGCGCGCCAGCGTGGGCGTGAGCGCGGGCTCTCCACGCTGGGCGCGCTCGAGCAGCTCGAAGAACGCGTCCGCCTCGAGGTTCTTGAGCAGGTAGCCCTGCGCGCCCGACTTGATGGCGTCGAAGAGCTTGGCCTCCTCCTCCGAGGCGGTGAGGATCACCACCTTCATCTCGGCCAGCTCGCCGACGATCAGCTTCGTGGCGGCCAGGCCGTCCAGCTCCGGCATCTGCAGGTCCATCAGCACCAGATCGGGTGCGAGCTGGCGCGCGAGGTCGACGGCCTCACGGCCGTTTTTTGCTTCGCCGATGACGTCGTGTCCCTGCGCCTGCAGAAGACTGCGCAGTCCGTCCCGGAAGAGTGAGTGGTCGTCAGCGATGAGGATGCGCACGCGGCCAAAGTATACGGAGTTCAGGGAGTCGTCTCGTCGATCGGCAGGCGAAAACGGACGGTGGTGCCGCTGCCCGGGGTGCTGTCGATGGTCAGCTCGCCGCCGATGCTCTCGGCCCGCTCGCGCATGGTGGAGAGGCCGAAGCGGGG
>DATLBM010000333.1:0-5768 GCA_035526885.1 Thermoanaerobaculia bacterium
TGCTCGAGCACTGGAACCTGCGCGACGAGATCAAGGCCAATTACAGCGACGCGAAGAGCGGCCTCCCCAAGCAGCGAATGCTCCAGCGCGTCATGGAGCGGATCGTCGATCAGTCCATCCCCGACGCCGTCGTCGACAACCCGCACGTCGACTGGAACCCGGTCACGAACGAAGTCAAGGCCGCGACGGTCGATGATTCCGAGGGCGAAGGACGGCCCGCGCCGGCGAAGCTGACGAACACGCGCGAGCCCGACACGCGCTACGCGAAAATCCTGGAGACCTTCCGCGCCTCGAAGCTCGTCGATCCGTACTCCCCCACCGCGCCGACGCACATCCGCCGCTCCTTCGAAGAAGGACGGCAGATGCTCGAGTCGCACGTGCAGGAGATGCTGGAGGAAGTGGTCTCCTCGCCCCTCGTCCCGCGCGTGGCGAAGCTGATCGAGAAGCGCCTCGGCCGCAAGCTCGAGCCGTTCGACGTCTGGTACAACGGCTTCCGCGCCCGCGGCGTCTACACCGAGACGGAGCTCGACGCCATCACGCGCAAGCGCTATCCGACGGCCGAGGCGTACAAGAAGGACATGGAGTCGCTGCTGGTGAAGCTCGGCTTCACGAAGGAGCGCGCCGCGTACCTGGCGGCGAACATCGAAGTCGATCCCGCGCGCGGCTCCGGCCACGCGCTCCCCTCGGGTCGCCGCGGCGACAACCCCCGCCTGCGCACGCGCGTCGGCAAGGAGGGGATGGACTACAAGGGCTTCAACATCGCGGTCCACGAGATGGGCCACAACGTGGAGCAGGTGTTCTCGCTGAAGAACATCGACTACTACACGCTGCAGGGCGTGCCCAACACGGCCTTCACCGAAGCGCTGGCCTTCGTCTTCCAGGCCCGCGACCTCGAGCTCCTCGGCCTGGCCTCACCCACCGCCGAATCGCGCGCGCTGCAGACGCTGAACGATTTCTGGGGCACGTACGAGATCGCCGGCGTGGCGCTGGTGGACATGGGGATGTGGCACTGGATGTACGACCATCCCAACGCCACTCCGGAAGAGCTGAAGAACGCAACGGTGCAGATTTCGAAAGACGTCTGGAACCGCTACTACGCGCCCGTCTTCGGCAAAAAGGACGTCGTCCTCCTCGGCGTCTACGCGCACATGGTCAACAACTTTCTCTACCTGCCGAACTATCCGATCGGACATTTGATCGCGTTCCAGATCGAGGAGCAGATGGAGAAGGCGGGCGACGTGGGCAAGGAGTTCGAGCGCATGGCGCGCTACGGATCGCTCCCGCCGGACATGTGGATGAAGCACGCGACGGGCGCGCCCGTCGGTGCGGGCGCGCTGCTGCATGCGACGGAAAAGGCGCTGGATGTGGTGAAGAAGTAGCGCGTTCGCGCTACTTCTTCCGCACCAGTTCCAGATCGATCGTCACCTTCACTTCGTCGCCGAGAAGGACGCCGCCTTCGTCGAGGACGCGGTTCCAGGTGATGCCGTAGTCCTTGCGGTCGAGGGTGGCCGTGACGGCGAAGCCGGCGCGCTCGGCGCCGCGGGCGTCTTTGCCGAAGCCGTTGAACTCGATGGGCAGGGTCACGCGCTTGGTGACGCCGTGCATGGTGAGGTCGCCGGTGACGTCGAACTGGGTCGGACCCTTCGGCGTCACGACCGAGCTCTTGAAGGAGATGGTCGGGTACTTCGCGGCCTCGAAGAAATCCGGGCTGCGGAGATGCTCGTCGCGCGGCGGCTCGCCCGTGTCGATGCTGGCCGCCTGGATGTTGAACTCGACGGACGAGCGCGCCGGGTCGGCGCGATCGAGGGTTGCCGCGAGGTTGAAGTCCTTGAAGCGGCCGGTCACGTTCGACATGAGGTGCCGGATGCGGAACTCCACGTTCGAGTGCGGCTTGTCGACGACCCAGTTCTCGCGGACTGCGGGCGCGGCGGCGGGCGGCGTCTGCGCGAGGAGCGGCGCGGCGGCGATCAAAGCGAACAGCATGCTGCGGATGGGTTTCATGGGCTTCTCCTATGCGGTCAGGGCTTGTTCGGCGCGCCGTGATTCCAGGGCGGCGTGCAATCCATTACGGGCGCGGTCGAGGAGTGAGAGCAGTTGCGTCATCTGCCGATCGGACAGCACGCCGAGCGCCTCACGCTCGGCCTCGCGCACCGGGTCGTCCAGACCGGCGAGCAGTGCCAGTCCGGTTTTCGTGATGCGCACGAAGACCTGGCGGCGATCGGTGACGCTGCGCTCGCGCTCCACGAGCTGCTTCAGTTCCAGACGATCGATGAGGCGCGTGATGCCGGGCGTCTGCTCGACCATCCGCTCCGCGATCTCGAGCGTGGGCAGTCCCTTCGCGCCGGCGCCGCGGAGGATGCGCAGGACGTTGTACTGCTGCAGGGTGAGATCGTGCGGCTCGATGACGACGGTGACGGTGCGCCGCACCAGATCGGCGGTGCGCAGCAGCGCCACCGCGGCTTCCTGGGCGGGCTCGGTGAAGGGTTTGTTCTGTTTCAGCTCGCGCTGGAGGTCGCCGGCCACGGACGCAATGTACGCGTGAATGGTTGACTGGTCAATTGTCCTGAGGCGGCGTCGAGCCGCGCCTCCAGCCGCTCGGCCAGCACCCGCACGTGCGGCTCGTCGAGCATGGTCAGGTGGTCGCCGCCCACCTTCTCGCTGATCACGCCGCCCTCCGCCAGCAGCGCCCAACCCTCCTGTTTCTCTCGCGTAAAGCCCTCCGGCTCTTTCTCCGCGTAGAAAAATGCGACTTCGCCCGCGTACAGCCGCGGCTTGTACTTTCGCAGCGCGAGGTAGTTCGCCTGCTGCACGTCGCGCAGCGAGACCGGCAGCGGGCGCTGCAACTTCTCGAAAACTCTGAACGTCGTCTGCCACGATTTGTACACGGCGCGGCGCCAGATGCGGCGCACGCGGCGCAACACGTACCGGATCCGATTCGGGCCGCGCAGCACGACGTCGAGGTGCGTGCGCATGCGCGTGCGCAGCGTGGTGTCCGCGATCTCGAGAAGGCTGTGATAGCCGACCGGCTGCGTGTCGAAGAGCGCGACCAGCGCGGTCTCCTCGCCCGCGTCGCGAAGCTGCTGCGCCATCTCGAAGGCGACGATGCCGCCGAAGGAGAGACCGCCGAGGAGGTACGGACCGTGCGGCTGCACGCGGCGGATCTCGTCGATGTACAGCCTGGCCATCGCGTTGATGGTGGTCAGCGGATTCTCGCGGCGATCGAGTCCGCGCGCCTGGAGCGCGTAGAACGGCTGATCGTCGCCGAGGTGACGGGCCAGGGCGCGGTAGTTGATGACGTTGCCGCCCACGCCGTGCACGGCGAAGAACGGCCGCTTCTGACCGCGCGGCTGAATGGCCACCAGCGGCGACCACGGCGCCTCGAATTTCTCGCTGCCGCGCAACGCGTTCGCCAGCGCCTCGATGGTGTTGGCCTGGATGAGCGTGGCCAGCGGGAGCTTCTGCCCGAGCTCCTGCTCGATGCGCACGAACATCCTGAGCGCGAGGATCGACTCGCCGCCGTGCTCGAAGAAGTTGTCGTGCACGCTGGCCGCGGGGATCTTCAGCACGTCGCACCAGATTTTCGCGAGCTGCGTTTCCAGCGCGTCGCGCGGCGCGACGAAGGCGTCTTCGCTTTCGCGCGAGGCGTGATCGACCTCGGGCAGAGCCTTGCGATCGACCTTGCCGTTCGGCGTGAGCGGAAACGCGTCGAGCGCGATGAAGAACGAAGGGATCATGTACTCGGGCAGCGACGCGCGCAGAAACTCGCGCAGCTCCTGCGAAGTGGCGGAGCCGATCACGTACGCGGCCAGCACCTGGTTGCGCACGATGACGACGGCGTCTTTGATCGACGGATGTTTACGCAGGGCGGACTCGATCTCGCCCAGCTCGATGCGATAGCCGCGCACTTTCACCTGGTTATCGAGGCGGTTCAGATATTCGAGGCGGCCGTCGGCGAGCCAGCGCACGGCGTCGCCGGTTTTGTAGACGCGCGCATTCGGCACGAACGGATCGTCGATGAAACGCTCCGCGGTGAGCTCGGGACGATTGAGGTAGCCGCGCGCGACGCCGGCGCCGCCGATGTGCAGCTCGCCCGCAACGCCGATGGGCACGGGCTGCAGCTCTTTATCGAGCACGTAGACGGTGGTATTGGCGATCGGCTTTCCGATCGGCACCGTCGCGCCGCGAACGTCGCGATCGGCGCGCTCCACCTGTTCAACGGTCGACCAGATCGTGGTCTCGGTGGGGCCGTACATGTTCCACAGCGAGCCGCAGCGGTCGAGCAGTGTCTCGGCGAGATCGGCGGACATGGCCTCGCCGCCGCAGAGGATCTTCAGCTTCGGGTCGCCTTCCCATCCCGCCTCGAGGAGCATGCGCCACGTCGCGGGCGTGGCCTGCATGATGGTCGCGCCTTTCAACACTTCGGCGAGCGCGCGGCCGTCGGCGGCCGTCTCACGCGAGACGAGCTCGATGCGCGCGCCGGTGGTGAGCGGGAGATAGAGCTCCAGGCCGGCGATGTCGAACGAGAGCGTGGTCACGGCGAGCAGCACGTCGTCTTCGGTGAGGCCCGGCTGCTCGCGCATGGTGTCGAGAAAGTTGACGACGGCGCGATGCGGAATCTGCACGCCTTTCGGCTTGCCTGTGGAACCGGAGGTGTAGAGGACGTAGGCCAAGTCGCTGGCGCTTGGTTGGTTGCCGGTTGCCGGTTGCCGGTTGCCGGTGAGTTTGTCGAGGGTGGCGCGATCGATGACGAGAGCTGCCTTCGAGTCTTCGATCATGAACTCGATGCGGTCCTTGGGGAACATCGGATCGAGCGGAACGTAGGCGCTGCCCGCTTTCCAGACGGCCAGGAGTGTGGCCACCAGGTCGAGCGATCGATCGAGTTGGATTCCGATCAACGCGTTAGGGGGTAACGCCTTCGCGATGTCGTTCGCGCGCTCATCGAGCTCGCGGTACGTGATCGACGTTCCCTTGAACGTCACCGCGATGCGGTCCGGCGTGCGCGCGGCCTGCGCTTCGAAGAGCTCGTGCACGCAGCGGTCGAGATCGTAGTCGCGCTTCGTGGCGTTCCATCCGACGAGGAGCTGTTCGCTCTCGCCACCGGTGATCGCGCCGCCGTTCTCGAGATGCCCGGCGATGCGTTGCGCGGTGTCGTCGTCGATGCGCGAGCGGTCGTACAACAGCGAGTCGCGCGTGATCGCCAGCGGATACGTCGAGTGCTCGTGCAGCCTTCCGCGCACGGGCTTCTCGTCCAGGATGACGATCGACTCGAACAGCGGATGCACCTCGGCCCACCTCTGAATGCTCGCCAGCGACGCGTGGGCGTGCTCCACGTCGAAGTCGCCGCCGCGCACGGGCACGGTGTTGATGAACATCCCCAGCGTGTTCTCGAAGCCGGGCGGTCTCCGCGATTCGGCGACGCCGAACACGACGTCCGCTTCGCCGCTGTAGAGCGCGAGCAGCTTCGACCACGTGGGCAACACGTTCGCCGCCGCAACGGGCACGGATCCGATTCCCTGACCGGAAGGGCGGGCGTGCGGCAGCGGCGTCGGTGCCGTGAATCCCTTCAGCTTCCCGCGCCAGTACGCTTCGGCGGCGCCGAGGTCCTGCTGCGCGAGCCACTCGACATACTCGCGGAACTCACGATCGTCCGCGGACTCGGTCAGAATCAGATTGACCGAGCGGCCGTCGAGCAGCGCGGCGTGATACGTCCAGACCGCTGTCTCGTCATCGATGATCGCGAAGCGCATCAGCGGCGCGCGATCGATGGC
>DATLBM010000334.1:0-2697 GCA_035526885.1 Thermoanaerobaculia bacterium
CGCGTCGATCTCGCGTCGCCCGTGCTGGACATCATCGCGTGGGGCGGCGATCCGCGGACGTTCGAGTGGTTCGAGCGTCCGCCCCAGCATCGCATCGAAGCCGCCGTGGAGTTGTTGCGCAGGCTGGGCGCGAATGATCCGCGGGTGGCGGAGAAGCTGCGCGCCATTCCGCTGCATCCGCGGCTCGCGCGCGTGCTCCTCGACGGTGGTGCGAGCGCGGTGCGCGTGTGCGCGCTGCTGTCCGAGGATGCGCGAGGCATCGGCAGCGGCGATGCGTTGACGCTCGCGGATTCGCCGCGCCTCGACCCGGTCGTCCGCGACCTGATGCGTCATGCGACCGGCAAGGGCACAGACGTGAGACGAGCGTTGCTGGCCGGCTATCCCGATCGCGTCGCGCAGCGGCGCGAGCCGCACTCGCTGCGCTTGCTCCTCTCCAGCGGCACCGGCGCGGTGCTCGCGAAAGAGAGCGGGATGCATGGCGGCGAGTATCTCGTCGCGCTCGACGTCAGCGGCGGAAGCGAGTCGCTCGTGCGCATCGCATCGGTCATCGAGAAGGAGTGGCTGACGCCGACGCACGAAGACGTCATCCACACTCTGCGCGACGACGGCACGGTGCGCGCGACGAAACGCATCTGGTACGACAGTCTTCTGCTGAAGGAGTTCGGCGTCGCGCCCGATCCCGGGGAACTGGAGCGGCTCACGCCGAAGAAACAACACTCCGTCGAGATGCAGCGCCGGCTGGCGTTCGCCGGCATGACGGAGCCCGACAAACGGCTGGAGCAACTCGCGCCGGAGCGCATCGATCTGCCCAGCGGACGCACGGCCAGGCTCGACTATCAGGATGACGGCTCGGTCGTGGCCAGCGTGAAGTTGCAGGAGCTGTTCGGTCTCGCCGACACGCCGAAGATCGGCCCGAAGAAGGTGCCGGTCACGTTCGCACTGCTCTCTCCCGCGGGACGGCCCGTGCAGGTCACGCGCGATCTGCGCTCGTTCTGGAACGGCGCATACCAGGATGTGCGGAAAGAGCTGCGGGCGCGGTATCCCAAACATCCGTGGCCGGAAGATCCATGGACCGCCACGCCCACCCATCGCGCCAGGAAGCGTGGATAGAATGGCCCCCGAAAGGAGCCGCTTGTGTCCCGACTCATCGCCGCCGTCGCTCTGGCCGTTGCTCTTGCCGCGCCGGCGTTCGCACAGCAGCAGCCCGACTGGATGAAAGAATCGATGCAGAAGCTCGAGACGGAGCTCGTCGCGAAGTATGGAGAAGCGCAGCGTCCGCGGTTGCACCGCGGCATGCAACAGGTCGCGGATTTCTGGCGTGCCGAGGATGGCGATCGCGATGCGTTCGAGAGTCTCGTGCGCACGCACTTTGCCGGCGATCCGGAAACGCTGGATGCGCTTTTCAACCGCATGCAGTTCATCCTGGAGTCGCTCAACGGTCACTTCACCGAGATCGGCCGCGATCTGCAATGGCAATCGGACCTCGACCTCGGCACGGTCTATCCGTTCGACGAGATCCTGGCCGGCTACGCGCCCGGCGCGCATCTCACCGACGATCTGTTCGAGAACAAAGTCGCGTTCATCGTCCTGCTGAACTTTCCCGTCACCACGCTCGAGCAGCGGCTGACCGAGGGCGAGAAGTGGTCGCGGCGCGAGTGGGCGGAGGCCGCGCTGGCGCTCAACTTCTCCAAGCGCGTGCCCGCCGATGTGAACATGGCCGTGAGCCGCGCCGGCGCCGAGGCTTCGCAGTACGTGGCCACGTACAACGTGTGGATGCACCACCTCGTCGACGACAAGGGCAACCGCATCTTCCCCGCGAAGATGCGCCTGCTCGAGCACTGGAACCTGCGCGACGAGATCAAGGGCAACTACGCGCTCGATCCGAAAGTGGGGCTGCCGAAGCAGCGCATGCTCCAGCGCGTGATGGAGCGCATCGTCGATCAGTCCATCCCGGAAGCGGTGGTCGACAACCCGAACGTCGACTGGAATCCGTACACGAATGAGGTGAAGCCCGCCGCGGTGAACGACGCCGAGGCAGGCGAAGGCCGCGCCGCGCCGGCGAAGATCAACAACGCGCCCGAGCCGAACACGCGCTACGCGAAGATCCTCGAGGTCTTCAAGGCCTCCAAGCTCGTCGATCCGTACTCGCCCACCGCGCCGACGCACATCCGCCGCAGCTTCGAGGAAGGGCGGCAGATGCTGGAGTCGCGCGTCGAGGCCATGCTCAAGGACGTGCTCACCTCGCCGCTCGTGCCGCGCACGGCGAAGCTCATCGAGAAGCGCCTCGGGCGCAAGCTGGAGCCGTTCGACATCTGGTACAACGGCTTCCGCTCCAGCGGCAAGTACGGCGAGGCGGAGCTCGACGCCATCACGCGCAAGCGCTATCCGACGGCCGAGGCGTACAAGAAGGACATGGCCAGCCTCCTGGTGAAGCTCGGCTTCACGAAGGAGCGCGCGGAGTACCTGGCGTCGAACATCGAGGTCGATCCCGCGCGCGGCTCGGGCCACGCGCTCGGCTCGGGACGCCGCGGCGACAACCCTCACCTGCGCACGCGCATCGGCAAGGAGGGGATGGATTACAAAGGCTTCAACATTGCGGTCCACGAGATGGGCCACAACGTGGAGCAGGTGTTCTCGCTGAAGAACATCGACTACTACACGCTGCAGGGCGTGCCCAACACAGCCTTCACCGAAGCG
>DATLBM010000335.1:0-2342 GCA_035526885.1 Thermoanaerobaculia bacterium
CGAGCGGCTGCGGCTCGAACTCATGGAGGCGGACAGCCGCACGACGGCCGCCCGCGAGGCGGCGCACGCGAGCGAGCTCGAGATCGGCCGGCTCCAGCAGCAGGTCGCGTTCGACAAGCAACAGGTCGAGTCGCTCGGTGCCGCGGCCGCCGACATCGAAACGGAAGTTCGCGCGCTCGACGCACGGCGGGAGCCCGCGCGCATCGAGCTCGAATCCCGGCGCGAGGCAGCCGCCCGCGCGGCGAGCGATCGCGAGACGGCCGCCGAGTCCCTCCGTTCCGAGGAAGCCGCGTACGCGGACGTGGGGCGTAACATCGATGGCCTCGAGGCTGATGTCGAGGCGGCGCGCAGCGAGGTGTTCGCCGCCGTCAACGCCGCGACGGCGCTTCGGCACGCGATGGAACACGCGGCTGCGGCGCGGACCCGCATGGCCGAACAGATCGGGAAGCTCGAAGCCGAGCGGCACGACCTGGGCGTCGAGGCGGACCGGGCCGCCATGGAGCGCGCGGCCGCCGAAGAGTCGATGCAGCTCGCGCGCGATGCGATGGACGCGCTTCGCCGCGATCGCGCCGCGCGCGAAGTGGAGCTCGTCGCGGCAAGAAGCGATCGCGACGAACGCACGCGCGACTTCCGCACACGCGAGCGCGACCTGGCCGGCGTCATCGCACGGCTCGGGTCGCTGGAGGAGCTCGACGCAGCCCGCGCGGAGTACGGCGACGGCGCACGCGTCGTCCTTGCTGAATCGCAGGACGACGTGTCGCACATGGGGTCGGTCGCCGATTACCTGGACGTGGACGGCCAGTACGAGCGCGCCGTCGAAGCGTGCCTCGGCGAACTGCTGCAGCACGTCGTCGTATGGACGCACGAGCAGGCCGCCGCGGGGCTGCAGTTCGCGCGCGCGCGCGACGCCGGACGCGTCGGATTCGTCATCGCGGGAACGCCCGCTGCGCTCCCCGAAGCCGCTCCCGCAGCCTCGAGCCCCGCGCCGGGTCTCACTCCGCTGTCCGCCGTCGTGACGGTGAGCGGTCCCGCGGCGGAGAGCATTCGCGCCGTCATCTCGCATGCGTGGATCGCCGACACGTTCGAGGCGGCACAGCACGCGGCGCACCTCACCGGACTGGCGATCGCGACGCGCGAGGGAGAAGTCTTCCGCGGGCCGCACGTCGTCGAAGGGGGCGCGCGCGCCGGGTCGCGAGGCATCCTCACCACCAAGAGAGAGATCAAGGAGCTGCGCGAGCGGGCCGACGCCGAACGCGAGGCGGTGGAGAGGCTTCGCGAGCAGATTTCAACGCTCGATGCGGTCATCGGATCCCTCGAAGCCGTGATCTCGGAGCTGCACGGGAATCTCCACACCCAGGAGAAGGCGGTTGTGGGTTTCGATCTCCAGGTGTCGAGCGGCCGCGACACGCTGGAGCGCATCCGGCGCAAACAGGAGCAGATTGCGCACGAGCGGCGCGCCGCGGAAGAAGAGCTCCGTGCCCAGGAAGCCAGGCAGGACGAAGCCCGCGAGTCCATCGCGCGCATCGAGGTGGAGCAGCGCGCGGCCGACGAGCTGCTGAACTCCGCCCAGCGGCGTCTGTTCGAGGCACGCGAGGCGATGCAGGCACAGGCGCGGCGGACGTCCGAGGCGAAGGCGGCGCATGCAGCGCTGGTCGAGCGGGCGGGCGCGCTCGCGATCGAAGTCCAGCGGCTCGAGGAGGCCGCGCGGGAGCTCGAGAGCCGCGTCGCCACGCGCCAGGAGGATCTGCGCCGGACGCACGCCAGGCGCACCGGTTTGCTCGAAGCGATCGCGGCGTCGGAGGAACGGCTCGACGCGGGCCTTCGCAGCTTTGACGAGCTGCGCGAGCGCGTCCGCACCGCCGACGAGGCGTCGCAGGAGTTGCGAGCGGGGTTCGAAGAGCAGGAGCAGCGTATCCGCGACGCGCGGCGATCGCTCGAAACCGTACGTGCCGAGGCCGGGCAGCTCGAAGTCACGCGAGCGACCGCCGAAGCCGACCTGGCGCACCTCGCGTCATCCTGCGTCGACTCCGTGCAGGCGTCGCTCGACGAGGTTGCCGCTGAAGTCGCGCAGCTCGAACGCGACGGCCTGCTGGCCAGCCCGAAACCGGTGGACGACGCGCCCGATGCGGCCGAAGTCGAAGGTGAGCCCGTGGGCGCGACCGCACAGCCTTCAGAGGAGTCCGCGGCGTCGCCCGGAAGGGCCATGACGCCGGACGAAATGGCGGCGGACCTGCGCACGAAGATCGAGAACATGGGCGCCGTCAACATGATGGCGATCGATCAGTTCGACGATCTCGAGTCGCGCCACGCGTTCCTGACCGCGCAGCGGAAGGACCTGGTGG
>DATLBM010000336.1:0-4668 GCA_035526885.1 Thermoanaerobaculia bacterium
CGCGCGTCGAGCTGGTGCTCGTAGTCGGCCCGCATCTCCTCGACGCTGTCCTTCACCTCATTCGGCAGCGACTGCCCTGCCTTCTTCGCCGCTTCGATGTCCGGACCGTGCACGGCCTGAATGGCCGCCTCGCCTTCCATCACGCCCATGCGCCCCGTCGGCCAGGAGAAGATGAAATCCGGATCGAAGCCCTGGCCCGCCATCGCGTAGTATCCCGCGCCGGAGGCGTGGTTCACCGTGAGCACCAGCTTGGGCACCCGCGCGCACGCCATCGCTTCCACGAAGCGCGCGCCGGCTCGGATGATTCCTTCGTGCTCCGCTTCCGGCCCCACCATGAATCCGGACACGTCCTGGACGAACAGCAGCGGAATCCCCTGCCGGTCGCAGCGCTCGATGAAAAACGCCACCTTCTCGGCGCTCTCAGCGTAGATGATCCCGCCGAAGCGCGGCTTCTCGCCCGGACGCGTCTTGATCAGGCCGCGCTGGTTGGCGATCAGCCCGACGTTCATTCCTTCGACTTTCGCGTCACCGCAGATCATCTCGGCGGCGAGGTTCGGCTGGAACTCGTCGACCCTGCCGTCGTCGACGATCGCCTTGAGGACGGCGTGCATGTCGTACGACATGCGGTGGTCCTGAGGCAACAGGTCATACAGCCTGTCATCTCGACGGCCTCCCTCTTTGCCATCCCGACGGCCGGAGGCTGGAGGGATCTGCATTTTGGCCTGCAAATTCTTCGCTTCGCTCGGAATGACTTCTACGAGATCGCGCAGCTTCTTGAGACAGGCCTCGTCGTCGTCGGTCTCGTAGTGCGCGACCGCGCTGATCTGCGTGTGCGTGCTGGCGCCGCCGAGGGTCTCCGAGTCGATCGTCTGGCCGGTCGCACCCTTCACGAGGTTCGGGCCGCCGAGTCCCATGAACGACGTCCCCTTCACCATCACGATCACGTCGGACAGCGCGGGCAGGTACGCGCCGCCGGCGATGCACGGTCCCATCACGGCCGCCAGCTGCGGCACGCGCAGGTAGTGCCGCATGATCGAGTTGTAATAGAAGATGCGCGCCGCGCCGTACTGCCCCGGGAACACGCCACCCTGGTACGGCAGGTTCACGCCGGCGGAATCCACGAGATAAATGATGGGAATCCGGCAGCGCATCGCGACTTCCTGCGCGCGCAGGATCTTCTTGATCGTCTCGGGCCACCAGGAGCCGGCCTTCACCGTCGCGTCGTTGGCGACGATCACGACCTCGCGTCCGTGGACCAATCCGACGCCGGTGACCACGCCCGCGCCTGGGGCCTGGCCTTCGTACTGGTCGTAGGCGACCAGCAGGCCGATCTCGATGAAGCGCGAGGTCGGGTCGCACAGCTTTTCGACGCGCTCGCGGGCCGTAAGCTTCTTCTGCTTGTGCTGGCGAGCGATGCGTTCCTTGCCGCCCCCCTCGCGCAGCCGCGCCTCCAGGGCGCGGATCTCGTCGCTCAGCTCGCGGAGTCTCGTGGGCGCGCTCCCGCTGCCCGGACTCACGCTTCCTGCTGCTGCCGCTCGGCGAACCACTTCTTTATATAGTCCGCGAGCTCGGTCGTGGGCGTTCCGGGGCCGAAGAGCTTGCCGACGCCCTTCTTCTGCAGCTCCTCCATGTCCTCTTTCGGGATGATGCCGCCGCCCGTGACGAGGACGTCGTCCCGGCCCGCTTCGCGAAGGAGGTCCACCACTCGGGGGAACAGCGTCATGTGCGCGCCGGACAGGATCGAGAGTCCGACGACGTCCACGTCCTCCTGCACGGCGGCGCTCGCAATCATTTCGGGAGTCTGATGTAATCCCGTATAAATGACTTCCATCCCCGCATCCCGAAGGGATGCGGCGACGACTTTGGCGCCGCGGTCGTGTCCGTCCAGACCGGGTTTCGCCACGAGCACTCGAATTGGCCGCTTCATCAGAAGTGGGAAGCTAGCGCTCCTTCCGCGCCACCAACAACATTTCCGACGAAGTGCGGCGCAACGGTCGGGGCTCCCAGTTGTCAAAGACCTGCTCCACGATCAACCCGACGTCGGCACAGAGCTCCGCGAGACGGGTCGCCGTGAACAGCCGGATGCGGTGTGCCCGCGCTCCGCGCCCCGACGGTCCCTTCCATTCCGACTCGACCGTCAACAGTCCCGCGATCGGATCGAACGACCGCTGCTGCGCGACCATGGTGCCGTCGCGCGTGCGCCACCAATCCCGCGCCAGGAATCGCGCGGCCACCCCGTCGCGGCTGGCGCCGTGCCAGACCAGCACACCGCCCGGCTTCAGCACGCGGGCAAACTCCCCAATCACGCGCGCGTCGTCCTTTGGATCCGCGAAGAAACCGAACGACGTAAAGAGGTTGGCCACCGCGTCGAAACGGCCTTTCCACTGCTTCGGGAGTCGGCGCATGTCGCCGTGCCGATAGCGTAGCGTCTTGCCGTGGCCGCGTCGCTTCGCGGCGGCGAGCAGCTGGGGTGAGTAGTCGAGGCCATCGACGTCGAATCCGGCTTCCGCCAGGAGATGCGCGTGCCGCCCCTGGCCGCAGGGACAATCCAGGATTCGCGATCCCACTGGCAGCTCCAGCACTTCGATCAGCCGCGCGACTTCACGGCGATCCCGCGCCAGATCGAACAGCGGCTCGTACTCGAGAAGATACGTCTCGTCGAAGTACGAGCCCCACCACTCCTTCGTCAGAAGAACACGGGCTCGCGGTACGCGCCGAACACTTCCTCCAGCGCCGCCCGGATCTCGTACAGCGTGCAGTACGCGCGCGCTGCCTCCAGGATGTGCGGCATCGTGTTCTCCTGCCCACGCGCGGCTTTCTTCAGCCCGTCCAGCGCCTTCTGGCAGCGCGCGTTGTCGCGCGTCTTCCGGATCTTCGCCAGCCGCTCCCGCTGCTCCCGGTCCACCCGCTCACCGATCTTCAGCAGCGGGATCTTCAGCTCTTCTTCTTCGGTGACGAACTCGTTCACGCCTACGATCACGCGCCGGTGCTGCTCGATCTCCCACTGCTGGCGCGCCGCGCTCTCCGCGATCTTGCGCTGCAGCCAGCCCAGCTCGAGCCCCTTCACCACGCCGCCGATGCGGTCGATTTCCTCGAACAGCGCCTCGGCGTCCCGTTCCATCTTGTCCGTCAGCGCTTCCACGTAGTACGACCCGCCCAGCGGGTCGATCACGCTCGGCACGCCACTCTCGTACGCGAGCACCTGCTGCGTGCGCAGCGCGACCTGCACCGCCTCTTCTGTAGGCAACGCGAGGGTTTCATCCATTGAGTTGGTATGAAGCGACTGCGTGCCGCCCAGAACTGCTGCAAGCGCCTGGTACGCGACGCGCACCACGTTGTTCATCGGCTGCTGCGCCGTCAGCGTCACGCCGGCCGTCTGCGAGTGGAAGCGCATCATCCACGAGCGCGGGTTCTTCGCGCCGTAGCGTTCCTTCATGTGACGCGCCCAGATGCGGCGCGCCGCGCGCATCTTCGCGATCTCCTCGAAGAAATCGTTGTGCACGTCCCAGAAGAACGACAGTCGCGGCGCGAAGTCGTCCACGTCCAGGCCGCGCGCGATCCCCCGCTCCACGTAGGTGAACCCATCCGCAAGTGTAAAGGCGAGCTCCTGGGTCGCAGTGGACCCCGCCTCGCGGATGTGGTAGCCGGAGATCGAGATCGTGTTCCACTTGGGCGCGTGCTTCGCGCCCCACTCGAAGCAGTCGACGATCAGACGCAACGCGGGCTCGATCGGGAAGCACCAGGCGTGCTGCGCCATGTACTCCTTCAGGATGTCGTTCTGGATCGTGCCCTGCAGCTTCTCCGAGGACACACCCTGCTTTTCGGCGGCCGCGATGTAGAACGCCCAGAGGATGATTGCCGGGCCGTTGATCGTCATCGACGTCGACACCTGGTCGAGCGGGATGCCGTCGAAGAGAATCTCCATGTCGGCGAGACTCGAAATCGCCACGCCGGTCTTGCCGACCTCACCCTCCGAACGGGGATGGTCGGAGTCGTACCCCATCAGGGTGGGGAAATCGAACGCGGTCGAGAGACCGGTCTGACCATGCTCCAGCAGGAACTTGAATCGCTGGTTCGTGTCGCTGGCGCTGCCGAAGCCGGCGAACTGGCGCATTGTCCAGAGCTTTCCGCGATAGCCGGTCGGATGGATGCCGCGCGCGTACGGATAATCGCCGGGGACACCGAGATCTTCCGCGCTGTCGGGCGAGACGTCTAGCGCCGTATAGAGCGGCTCCACCTCGCCGGCCGAATTCACGAAGTTCGCGGCGCGCCGCTCGCTCTTCTCGTAGCGCTTGCGCCACTCCGCCACTTCCGCGCGAAGGCGCTCGAGCTCCGCCTGCTCCGCGCCCCGTTCGGCGAAATCTCTGGTCGAGGTCATTTCGAGGTCCTCCCCCCACTCAATAGGTCGCCGCTCTGAGCCAGGAGCGCGTCCGCCACGTCGAACGGATTGCGCTTTCCCTTCTCGAGATCCGGCAACTGCTCATCCAGCCACGTCGAGAGCGAGGCATCTGTCCAGAGACGCCGCCTCACCCGCGATTCCACGACTTCCACGACGCGCCGGCGTAACCGCGCCCGCCGACGCTCCTTGAGACCACCGCTCCGCTCAAGATAGGCAAAATGCCGATCGATCGCGGCGGTCAGCTCCTCGATCCCTTCCTTCTTCACGGC
>DATLBM010000337.1:0-8532 GCA_035526885.1 Thermoanaerobaculia bacterium
CGCACCGGCGTGCCGCCGAACGCGCCGCTCACGTCGCACGCGCCTTCCCAGTACGTGATGTTCGTGGAGCCGCGCGTGGCCAGCTCCTGGTCGCGCACCAGCGGCGTCATCGTCAGCGACACGTTGAACGTCGGCAGCTCCACGCGCCAGCCCATCGGGTACATGGCCTTGCTCTTCGACGACTTCCATTGCCCCAGCGGCGTGACGCGCATCTGATCGCGGCGGATGTGAATGACCTCGCCATCGTCCGTGATCAGCGATCCCGACGACGTCACGTCCGCGCTGCCGTCATTGCGGCGGATGACGTACAGCATCAGCTCCGCGTCGTTGTCGAGCTGGATCGAGAACCAGTCCCACCCCTGCTGGTTTTCTCGCAGCGCCGAGCTGCCGAACTCGTGATCCATCCAGGCCTGGCCCGTCGCGCGCTGCCCGTTGATCGTGCCCGACGCCTCCAGCCGCGTCATCGAGTAGTAGTGCGACGCGTAGCCCGCTCCCTGCGCTTTCACGCTCACGCCATTCTCGCCGTGAATCGCGGGCGGCTTGCGCGTGCGCAGCGTGAGCTCGAGCGCGTCCGTTCCCTGCTTTGCAACGAGTCGCCACGAGCCGTCGGGATTCGTCGTCGCGCGCCACGACTCGTTGAACACGTCCAGCTTCCCTTCCGCCGCGTTCGCGGTGAACACCGAGGCGCGATTCATCTTCTCGTAGAAGCGGAAGTCCTTCGCCTGCACGTCCGTGATCGCAAAGTGCGCGGGCATGATCGAGCGCAGGTCCCACTTCGTCTGCGCGGGATCGCGACTCACACCCACGCGAAAGAACGTGACCTCGAATCCGTAGCGCCGACCTTCGCTCGTGCGCAGGTGGCCCGTGTAGTACCACCATTCGGTCTTGAACTCCGGATGCGCGCCGTGATCGCGCGGGAACGCGTACTCCCAGCCGGGCATGGCCATGCGGAAGACGGTGAGAAACAGCACGACGAGGCGCACATCCCTATAATTGCACCTCCCATGGCCGAACAGCCCGTCGGCGCCCGCGCACGTTTCCGCACTCTCGCACAGGAAACGAGCATTCCCATCGACACCGGCGACCTGCTGGTGCTGGCGCGGCGCTACGCCGATCAGGGCATGTACGACGAGTCGATCCATCTCTTCGAGATGGCGGAGAAGCTCAAGCCCGGCTCGGTCTCGCTGCGCATCAACCTGGCGCGCGTCCGCGATCAGAAAGCCGCGGCGGAAGAAGCGCGGTTCGCGTCGCTGCGCAGCGAAGTGGTCGCGGACCGCGCGCGCGACGAAGTGGACTCCTCGCAGTACGTCGGCCTCGCGCAGTACTACATGGCCAAGGATCAGACCTCGAAAGCCATCGAGCTCCTGGAGATCGCCAAGCTCAAAACCCCGAACAGCTACCGCCCCTTCGAGATCCTGGGCCGTCTCTATTACTCACAGGGCGAGTGGGAGGTCGCGCAGGACGAAATCCAGAACGCGCGCAAGCTCAATCCGTTCGACCGCGGACTGGCCGAGATCTCCGGACGCATCGCCTTCGAGCTGAAAGACTTCGACGGCTCCCTCGACGACTTCATCGACGCGTTCCTCCTGGCCACCGATCAGAAGGGCGAATCGATCGAGCCGGTGCGGCGCATGATCAACACGCTCAAGCGCATTCACGGCATCGAGTCGAAAGAGCTCAACACGCGCATCAAGTCGCGCGTCGAGCAGTTGCAGCTCGCCACCGAGCGCCTGGAACTGCGCAAGGAGAATCTGTTCGCGCACAAGGACATGCGGCAGATCATGCTCAAGATCTCGCGTTCCGAGGAGAAGCGCGAGGACTTGATTACGACTTCGCATGCGCTGCGCAACCTCGGCGTCTTCCAGCACATGAAGGACGAGCAGTTGTTCCGGCTCTCCAAGCTCGTGCGCGTGCAGGAGTTCTCGACCGGCGAATACGTCTTCCGCGAGGAAGACCGCTCCATGGATTTCTACGTGGTCAAGGACGGCCGCATCGAGATCCGCAAGGAAACGCCCTTCGGCCCGCAGATCCTCGGCAATCTCACCATCGATCACATCTTCGGCGAGATGAACTTCATCGACCGCACGCATCGCTCCAGCGATGCGCTCTCGGTTTCCGATCGCTCGCAGTGCTACACGTTCTCGTTCTCCGCGCTGGATCAGCTGATGGACGAGGACAAGGAGCTCGCCGTCGGCCTGCACTGGGCGTTCTGGCGCTCGCTCACCGAGAAAGTGCGCGACGCGAACGAGCAGCTCAAGCTCTTCTTCCAGGAGGATGCGAAGAAGGGCGGCGGCCGCAAACGCGAGGCCGGCAAGCGCGACATGCAGGCCGTGACCGTGAAGTCGGAAGAGAAGGTGGACCTGTTTCGCGAGCGCGGACTGTCCGCGGCTGAAATGAAACTGCTGGCCACGTTCTCGACCGAGGAGCGGTTCCGCGAGGGATCGATGATCTTCCGCGAGGGCGAGAAAGGCGACAAGCTGTTCATCGTCCTCGACGGCCGCGTGCGCATCTCCAAGTTCATCCCCGGCGTGGGCGAGGAAGCGCTGACGGTGCTCGACCGCGGCGACTTCTTCGGCGAGATGGCGCTCATCGACGAGAAGCCGCGCAGCGCCGACGCGAAATCGCACGACGGCGACGCCACTGTGTTGTCCATCGACCGCGCCACATTGAACGAGATCCTGTCGATGGATCCGCATGCGTCGCTGCAGTTTTTGAATCTGCTCTGCCGCATGATCAGCAGGCGTCTGCGCGAGATCAACGACAAGATCGTGCAGTGGAAGTACATGAGCGGCGGTTTTTGAGGAGCCGGTTGGCGGTCCTCGAATGGGCCGCCTGCGGTGGCACGAACCGTTCAACGCCGCTCGTGCGTCCGGAGAACCGCCAACCGCCAACCGAGTCGAATGTACTTACTCGCCGCCTACCTCGCCGTCTTCCTCACTCTGTGGCTGATCCTGTACTTCATCGGCCCGCTGCTCGAACGCCTGCTCGCCAGGTCCGCCCACTTCACGACGAAGTTCCGCCATCACGATTACCTGCCCGTCTTCGTCGTCGTGGCGGTCGGTATCGGCCTGACCATCTCCGCGGGCGATGCGTTCCTCGACATCGCCGAAGAGCTGCACCACGACTCGCCCAAGCTGCATCGGATCGACCGCGACGTGCATGACTGGGCCATCGACATCCGCACGCCGCTGGCCACCAAGTTCCTCACCGCGCTGACCATCCTCGGCACGCCGGTCGGCCTGGGCGTCCTCGTTCTGATCGCCGCGGCGCTGCTCATCATGAAGAAACGCTGGCGATGGGCGGCCTACCTCGGCATCACGTGCGGCATCGGCGGATTGCTCAATCTGCAACTGAAAGCGTTCTTCGCGCGCGCGCGGCCGGACGTGGCGCAGGCGCTGCGCGCCGCGCACGGCTACTCGTTCCCCAGCGGGCATGCCATGGGCTCGACCATCGTCCTCGGCGCGTTCGCGTATCTGGCGTTCCGCCTCCTCACGAAATGGCCGGCGCGCTCGGCAGCGATCGCCTTCTGCGTCACCACCATCCTCGCCATCTGCGTCTCGCGCATCTACCTCGGCGTGCACTGGATCAGCGACATCGGCGCGGGCATCGCCGCGGGCTTGATCTGGCTGGTGTTCGCCACCGTGGGTTACGAGACCACGCGCAGGATCCGCCTGGTGCGTTCGCTACGGGCAAAACGTAAGTAAGGCGAGTATTCTTGATGGATGTCCCTACGTCGCCCCGACATCGGATGGCGGACGATGCTGATCATCGCGGCGATCCTTGTCGCGAACGTTGTGGGCTCGATTCGGTGGTATCGCAAACGCAATCCGGCATACGCCCTCGAGCAGACGGCCGAATCGGTGCGGCATCACGATGCGTCGCAATTCGATGCGTGGGTGGACGTCGACAAGCTCGCGGCCAGCTACTACGACCAGCACCTGCTGCCGGCCCGTCTCCGCGATAAGACGTTCGATGAACGAGGCCGGAGCCGCGACATTGCCGCCATCGCCCGACGCCTCCGCCGCTGGGTGGTGACAGGGCGCATCGATGAAGAGGAAACGCCGCGGCTCACGCTCCTCGGCAAGACGCTGCAGGGCGCGATCACCGGCAGAACGGCGCACGTCGACAGACTCTCGAAAGGCGGCCGCACCGTGATCGCCTCGGTAACACTCGATGACGGCGTTGGACATCGGACCACGCTCGACATCCGGCTCGACCGCCAGCGCGGCGGAGGCTGGCGGATCACGGAAGTGACGAATGTGGAAGGGATCGTTGACGAGTTGCGCAGATCGGAGATGCAACGCGTGCGCGCCATCGAGGAGCGGCTTGCGCAGGCGGTCGTCACGAGCAAGCCCCGGCTCGCCGGCGAGCGCGTCGATGTCGATCAGGTGACGCGCGAGTTCGAGGTCGTTGTTACCCCGCGCGCGCCCACGCCGCTCGTCGAATGGAGCGCCGTGTGTGATTCCGATTCCGGAACGACCACGAGCTCCGGACAGGTCCTGCGGTTTCCAAAAGCCACGCGGACGAGCGTGCGCGTGCGATGCCGCTGCAACGTGACCCGGCCCTGCCGCGATCCGATCGTACGCATCGATGCGGTGACGATGGCGAACGCGCGGACGCTGCGGCGCGAGACGCCGCTACCTCTCGACTGATCAAGCCAGCCGGAAGAACCGCCGGATCCGGCTTCGCTTCACGCGAGCGCGGACCTCCTGACGCTCCTCGTTGTATTTCGCGATGAGTGTGTTCAGCGTCTTCGGCGTTTGATCGACGTCGGCGATGTTGATGTCGGTGATCGTGGACCAGCGAATCCACAGCGTGCCGGTGAACGGCGTGACCAGATCCTCGTCGGAGGCCAGCCACTCGTCGCGCTGTTTCAGACTGAAGCGGCCCGGCCGCACGAGCGTGATGCCTGTGATCTCACCGTCGCTGTTCTTGTCGTACTTGTGCAGAAGGCCGTGATACAGCCGGTCGGTGCGCACGAACACCCACGTCGGCTGCACGGTGAACGGGTAGAGCATCACTTTTTCGGGATCGAAGAAGATGGCCCACAGATCGTGGTACCAGAGTGCGAAGCGCCACCCCTCACCCGGCAGATCGCGAGCCACGTCCACGCCGTAATAGGTGATCTGATATTCGACGAACCCGTAAACGTATCCGGAGACCGCCGACAACACCAGCAGCAGCACGTAATAGCTGTTGATCAGCAGGAGGTTCTGTTGCACGACGTCGGCACCGCGCGAGGTCAGCAGCAAAGGCAGATTGGCGCTGAACTCGACGAGCTTCCAAAGCGTCACCGTGTTCAACGCCAGCCAGGCCAGGGCGTTGAGCATTACGCTCGGCAGCGCGGCCGCGAAAAAGTCTTCAATCTGGTTTGCGATCTTCCGGCGACTGAGGTCGACCTTACGGCTGGCCATGAAGCGGAAGAGCAGCGTGGGGACGTAGAAGAAGAGGACGAACGCGATCAGGATCTCCGCCACGGGAGCATCCTCGGCGGCGCTACTTCAACTCGCCGGTTTTGATGCGGCGGATACGGGCTTGGATGTCGGCAACCTCGTCGTTCCGGCCCGCTTCGGCCGCGCGCAGACGCTTCGCTTCCAACGCCGCGATCGCCTCGCCGCGCTTCTCACTCATTTCCCGCTCGTACTCCTCGAAATCGGGGACGATGCCGAGCGGCGAGTAGTAGCGGTCGATCAAGGGGTTTCGCGCGGCGACCATCTCAAGCACCTCCAGTGCGGCTAGTGTACAAGGTTCGGACCAGGACGGAACAACGAGCGCGGCCGATGCGTGTATTTCGTCACGACGGAATGCGTTCTTCGCGCACCTCGCGCGGCGCGTAAAGCTCGCGCACGATGCGGCCGATGGACATCCGGTCCAGCGCCTCCGACGTGCACTGGTTCAACGTCACGAACAGGTTCCCCACGACGGCGCGCTCGCGATCCTCGGGACCGATGTCCGGCACGAGGCGCAGCACGCCTTCCATCGTCACGACCACTTCCTCGATGCTGATGCGGTCGGGATCGCACGCGGGGACGTAGCCGATCCAGTCGCCGCCGGTTTCTGCGACGAGCTTTCCGTCCTCGAGCTTGCCCATGATGCGCATCATCTGCGAGTCCGTCGTGCCGAACTGCTCGGCCAGGCGGTACGCGGACGGCGCGTCCTCGCGGCGGTCGAAACGCCGCGCGATCTCGATCAAAGCGCGCAGCGCGAAGTAGAGATCGAACTGCGGCTCGTCCTGCACCTGCTGCTCGCTGGCGCGCAGCACGCCGTACAGGTTCTGCCAGACGTAGCTCGTTTCCACGCCCAGCAGAATGACCACCCACATCGTCTCGACCGCGATCAGGAAGATGATGGCCAGTCCGACGGCGCCGTAAATGATGTTCAGCCGGCCGCTCATCAGGTAGTCGGCGTAGATGCCGAAGAGGTAGCGGACCAGGGAGAAGAGGGTCGTCGTCACCATCGCGCCGACCATCGCCGCCGGCAACCGCACGCGCGTCGAAGGCACGAGCCAGAAGAGCATGGTGAAGCCCATGAAGAGGACGAAGATGGGGACCACGACGAAGATCAGGTCGCCCTCGAACAGGATCCGCATGTAGCGATTCCGCTCGAGCATGCCCGTGGTCGTGAACGAGAGACCCATCAGCAGCGGACCCCAGAAAAAGAGCATGGTGAAGGCCATGATTTTCTGGCGGTAGCCGCGGACGCTGCGCACCTTCCAGATCTGATTCACCGCCCCTTCGACGGCCAGGAAGAGACGGAAGGCGATGAACATGAACGCGATCGCGCCGACGGTCGACGCCGTGGCCGCGTTCTCGGTGAACCGCGCGATGTGATACGTGATCTGCGGCGAGCGATACGGCAGCACGGCGTTCAGAAGCGTGTCGATCTGCGCGTGAAAACCCGGAAAGATGCCGGCCAGGTAGCGCTTGATGAAATGCGTGAACGCGACCAGCAGCGGGATCAGCGAGAGCAGCGTGGTGTACGCGAGCGAGGCCGCGCGCGACGTGCCTTCGATGGTGTAGAACTCGCGCACGACCTCGCGCACGAACAAAAAGAACTCGACGATGGTGGCGCGGGCCCGCTTCTGCCCGAAGCCGTGACGGCGATAGACCAGCACCGCGGGATCGGTCAGCCACGACCACACGATGTTCTTCGCGGAGATGATCTTCGTCAGCCAGCGCTCTCGCCAGCCGGGCGGGCGCTCCCGCGGATCGGCGGTCATGGCGCACAGGATACCGCGCGGCGGCAACAGGGATACGACCGGGAGCGCCTCCGGCGGGCCGGCACGGCCGGCAGCGCTTACGGAAACACGTGCGGCTGCCGAGAGCCGCGTTCAGTGCGTACACCGTGCGTTCCGGCTGGGCCAACAAGCGCTGCCGGCCGCGCCGGCCCGCCGGAGGCGCTCCTCGTCGTCTCCCTGTTACGCTACGCGCATGCAATTCGCCGGCGCGCCGCTGCGCGTCCTGCCGTTCGAGCGGCTGCTTTTCGCCAGCGACGTGCTGGCGGTGGGCTCGCATCGCTTGCCGGCGGACGATCCGCGCTTCGAGTCGTACGGGCCGGCCAGCGCGCACTTTGTCGTCTTTCCGCGCAATCACACCATCATCGAGCACGCCGGCGGCGCGCGCTTCACCGGCTCGCCCGCGATCGCTCCGCTGTACAACCGCGGGCAGGAGTACCGGCGCCGCAGGCTCAGCGCGGAGGGCGATTTCTGCGACTGGTTCGCCGTCGCGCCGGAAGCATTGCGCGAGATCGTGTCGCGCGATGACGAGCGCCCGCTGCGCGCTCCGTTCGTGCGCGTCGAGCCGCGCGATTACCTGCGGCAGCGCGCGGTGGTCGAGCATCTGATGCGCGGCGGAAGCGACGCGCTGTTCGTCGAGGAGACGATGATGAACGTGCTGCGGCGGATGCTCGCGCACGCACCACCGCTCGCCAACGCCGACCTCGCGCATCACGCCGCGGAGGTCCTCGGCCGCACGTTCCAGCGCAACCGCTCGCTGGCGCGGATCGCCGCGGAGCTCGGAACGACGCCCTTCCATCTCGCGCGCACGTTCAAGCGGACGATGGGCGTGGGCCTCCATCAGCATCGTCTGTCGCTGCGACTGCATGCGTCGCTGGAGCTGCTGCGCGACACGCGCGAAGACATCAGCACCATCGCCCTCGACCTCGGCTTCACCGATCACAGTCACTTCACGGTGTCGTTCCGGCGACGCTTCGGCGTCACGCCGTCGGCGTATCGCGGCGGAGCAACTTTTTCATAGCGCGCGCCCGCGCTGAAGCCGTATCTCGACGGCATGCTTGCAATCCTTCTTCTTGCCGTGCAACTCCAAACCGGTGAAGCGTTCATCGCCCAGGCCAGGTGGGCCGAGGCCGCGCCGGTCTTCGAAGAGGCCGTGAAGGCCGAGCCGGACAACGCAGCCGCCTGGGCGGGACTGGGCCTCGTGCGCTTCAACCAGGGCCGCATCGACGACGCATCGGCGGCGTACGAGAAAGCCGCGGCGCTCGATCCGACTTCAGCGCGGGCGATGGTCGGCGTGG
>DATLBM010000338.1:0-2310 GCA_035526885.1 Thermoanaerobaculia bacterium
CGTGCGACGTGCGGCTGAAGATGGCGCGTTCGACTTGCGTTGGTTCACTCCTACTGTGGAAGTGGATCTCTGCGGCCATGCGACGCTCGCAAGCGCGCACGTCCTGTGGGAGAGTGGCGAGATCGCCGCCGGCGCCACGGCGCACTTTCACACCCGCAGCGGCGTGTTGAGGGCGGTGCGCCGCGGCGACTGGTTCGAGCTGGATTTCCCGGCCACGCCGGACGATCCGGTGGATCTGCCCGCCGGCCTCGCCGAATCGGTTGGCGCTACGCCGATCTATGCCGGCAGGAGCTGCTTCGATTACCTCCTGGAGCTGCCGGACGAAGCCGCGGTGCGCGGCGTGCGGCCCGACTTCGGCCGACTCCGCACGTTTGCCGCGCGCGGGGTCATCGTGACGAGCCGGTCGGCCGATCCCGCGTTCGACTTCGTCTCGCGTTACTTTGCGCCCGCGTTCGGCATCGACGAAGACCCGGTGACCGGGTCGACGCACTGTGCGCTTGGCCCGTTCTGGAGCCGGCGACTGAACCGCCAGTCGTTCGTGGCGTGTCAGCTGTCGGAACGCGGCGGTGTCCTGAAAGTGGCGCTGGACGGCGACCGCGTGAAGCTGGGTGGCCAGGCGGTGACGGTGCTGCGCGGCGACCTTTTGGTGTGACGACGGCGCTTTCGCGGCGTCGTGTCCACATCGACGCACC
Organism: Thermoanaerobaculia bacterium; assembly: GCA_035526885.1. Lineage (GTDB taxonomy): Bacteria > Acidobacteriota > Thermoanaerobaculia > Gp7-AA8 > Gp7-AA8 > QHVT01. The sequence continues at coordinate 693 of DATLBM010000338.1, forward strand.
CCAGACAGCGGACGATGATGCGTCTGTAGCGACGGGAGGCGAGTGCGTTAGACCTACGCCGCGGCGAGCGCGTCCACCAGCGCCATCAACGAGCCGACGCGCAGGCAATCGCAGTCGGGATAGAGATTCGCCACGTCGAACAGCACCGGCGTGATTCCCGCCGCCCGCGCGCCGGCGACGTCGACGTGATAGAGGTCGCCCACGTGCATGGTCGTTTCGGCGCGTGCGCCCGAACGCTCGAGCGCGATCTCGAAGAGGCGCGGATCCGGCTTCTCCACGCCTTCGCGGTACGAGTCGAAGATCACGTCGAACGCACTGGTCAGGCCGAGGCGGTCGAAGGCACGATGCAGCGTGCCGTTCGCGTTCGACAAGACGACCAGCCGAAAACCGCGCGCACGGAGCAACGCGAGCGCCGGCAGGACCTCCTCCGGCACCGACTCCCACAAATTGAATTCCTGATGGTAGGCGTGAAGTTCGGCGAGCGCGGCCGCCGTCGCGTCGGATAGCGGGACTCCCGCGGCGTCCAGCACGAAGTTGAAGTAGGTCCAGCCCCGCTGCTGATCGTTGGTGGCGCGGATAGTTGCGCCCGTGTCGAGCCGTTTCTTGGCGTGCGGCTCGGCCGTAGCCAGCGCCGCCGCGGCGATGTGCACGCCGTGGCGCGCCAGCGTCTCGCTGACGCGGAACCAATTCGGATTGACGAGCACACCCCCCGCGTCAAGGAACACGGTTTGAATCGTCACGGGTTCAGCTTACACTTGGAAGAGCGATGAACGGCCGACGAGCCCTCCTTCTGGTCGCGACGATTGCAGCGGTGCTCATGACGTGGGCGGCCGCACGGTATGCGAGCCGCTTCGCCGAACCGGCGACGCGGCCGGCGCAGGCAGCGGAGGCGCGCGAGGGGGCCGAGCCGGTCACACTGCACTTCTTCCGAAATCCGGCGGCCGCGCCGGCATTCGTGGCGCGCGATCTCGACGGCCACGAGCTCACGCCTGCCTCCCTGCGCGGCAAAGTGGTCATCGTCAACTTCTGGGCCACGTGGTGTCCGCCGTGCCGCGCCGAGATTCCGGATCTCGTCGCGCTCCAGGAAAAATATCGCGATCACCTGCAGGTGATTGGCATCTCCGAAGACGAAATCTCGCCGGAGCTTGTCCGCAAGTTCGCCAACGATCACAAGGTCAACTATCCGATCGTGATGATGACCCCGGAACTCGAGAAGATGTTTCCCGGCATCAGCGCCTTGCCGACTTCCTTCATCATCGACAAGGAGTCGCGCGTCGTGCAGAAGCACGTCGGCATGTTGTCGGCGCGAACGACGGAGTACGAAACTCGCTCGCTCGCGGGGCTGCCGGTCGACGCCGCGGTCGAGCACGTCGACCAGACGCAGGGCCTCAAGCTCGAGAACGGCGCGCAACTGACGACGATCCCCGGGATTGATCTGGCGGCCCTATCGCCAGCGAAACGCACCGAGGCGCTGCAGGCATTGAACTCGCAGCCGTGCACGTGCGGCTGCGACCTGACCCTCGCCAAATGTCGCGTCGACGATCCGGGTTGCGGCGTCAGCCTCCCGCTCGCCCGCGATGTCGTCAAGCAAATCGCCGGGACACGGTGAACGGCGCGC
>DATLBM010000339.1:0-2109 GCA_035526885.1 Thermoanaerobaculia bacterium
GGTCGACGAGGACGTCAACTCGCGGATCCGCACGGAAGGGCTTGGCCGGTCGCAGGTCATGCGCACGCTCCACTTCCTCACGGACGTCTACGGACCACGGCTGACCGGTTCACCGAGTCTGAGGGCCGCGGGCGAATGGTCCGTCAAGACCATGGAAGGCTGGGGGCTGAAGAACGCTCACCTGGAGTCCTGGGACTTCGGCCATTCCGGTTGGCAGAACGAGGTCGCCTGGGGCGCCGTTGTCTCGCCGGTGAAGGATGCGCTCGTGTTCGAAGTCCTGGCGTGGACCCCCGGAACGAACGGGCCGGTCAGGGCGAAGGCGGTGAATATCCAGGTTCCCGACCGGCCAACCGCTGAAGAGCTGAGCGCCTTCTTCGCAAGCACACGAGAGCTGGTCAAAGGCGCAATCGTTCTCGTCGGACGCCCACGGCTCGTGCCGGTGAACATCACGCCTCCGGCCAAGCGCCGCGCCGACGCGGAACTCGAGGCCCAGTACGATCCGAATCGTGCAGGTGTCGCACGCAGCGGGGGCCGGCCAGGTGCGCCGCTGGCGCCGCCGCGCCCGGGAGCACTTGCGACCTCCGAAGCGAGTGCGCGCGTCAGTCAGTTTCTCGTGGACAGCGGCGCGCTGGTGCGCGTGAACGATGCCGCGCGCGAGCTTGGCCAGATCACGGCGTTCCACAACGCCACCTACGACCTGACGAAGACCGTTCCGACGGTCGTGATGCGCAACGAGGACTACGGCCGCATTGCGCGGATCCTCGGGGATGGCGCTTCCGTCGAGCTCGAGTTCAACATCGTCAACAGAACGTTTGTGGAGGGGCGCACCGCGTACAACACCATCGCGGAGATCCCCGGATCCGACCGGAAGGAGGAAGTCGTGATGATCGGGGCGCATCTCGACTCATGGCACTCGGCCACCGGCGCGACGGACAACGCGGTCGGCTGCGCGGTCATGATGGAGGCTGCGCGAATCTTGAACGCGATTGGGGCGCACCCGCGCCGGACGATCCGGGTCGCGCTCTGGAGCGGCGAGGAAGAAGGGTTGCTGGGATCCAGGGCGTACGTGAAGGAACACTTCGGCTCGTTCGAAGACCGAAAGCCGGAGTTCGAGAAGCTCGTTGCCTATATGAACCTCGACGGCGGCACGGGACAGTTGCGGGGGGCGAGCGTTTTCGGGCCCGCTTCCGCGGCGGCGACGCTCCGCGGCATCCTCGCGCCGTTCCGCGACTTCGGGGTGTGGGGGACGACGGCCACCTCGAGCCGGGCTCTCGGCGGTACGGACAGCACGTCGTTCAACCAGGCGGGCCTGCCGGGCATCAACTTTCAGCAGGATCCGATCGAGTACAACACGCACACGCATCACACAAATCTCGACACGTACGAGCGAGTGATCGAAGAGGACGTGAAGAAGGCGGCCGTGATCGTGGCCTCCGCGGCCTATCACCTCGCGATGCGTGACGAGATGCTGACGCGCTTCGCGCCGGCCGACATGCCGCCGTCACCCGCGTCGCGCACGTCGTCCAGCGGGAAGCCGGACTGAGTTCCCGGTCCCATCGTTGGTCCCATCCCAGCATGGAGCCGGGGAAATCGTGAGCGCGTCTAAGGAAGAGTGCGGCACCCGTATATAATCCGGGTCCTTCCCCTTGTCCGTCCTCGCGCGCGGCTGATCAGCTTCCGGAGACTGTCATGACGATTCGCCACAGCCTGCAGATAGTCACTCTTGCGACGACGTGCCTGGTCGCCGCCCGCCTGGCGGGCGCGCAGCAACCGGCCGCCGCCGCTCCGCCGCAGACCGCGCCGCTCACTCAAACGATTCCAATCGATCCGCAGGTGACGACCGGGCGGTTTGCGAACGGCATGCGCTACTACATCCGTGCGAACCACCGCCCGGAAAAGCGCGCCGAGCTGCGGCTGGTGGTCAACGCGGGCTCGATCCTCGAAGAGGACGACCAGCTTGGGCTCGCGCACTTCGTCGAGCACATGGCATTCAACGGGACGGCGCACTTCCCGAAGATGGAGATCGTCGCGTTTCTCGAGTCGATCGGAATGAAGTTCGGCCCGAGCATCAACGCCTTCACCAGCTTCGACGAGACCGTGTACCAACTC
>DATLBM010000340.1:0-3257 GCA_035526885.1 Thermoanaerobaculia bacterium
CACGGGCACGTGGGAGTACTCCGTCGTCACGGAAGGCAGCGTCACGCTGGCGACTGGCCCGACGCTCGATCTCCCGACGCTCTACACCGGCCTCCCCGTCTGAGCTCACTGCCCGATGATCTTGATCATCACTCTTTTGTCCCGGCGTCCGTCGAACTCGCCGTAGAAGATCTGCTCCCACGGCCCGAAGTCGAGCTTCCCGTTCGTCACGGCCACCACTACTTCGCGGCCCATGATCTGGCGCTTGTGATGCGCGTCGCCGTTGTCCTCGCCGGTGCGGTTGTGGTGATAGCGCTCCGGTGACGGATCGTACGGCGCGAGCCACTCCAGCCACTTTTTGTAATCCGCGTGCAGCCCGCGCTCGTCGTCGTTGATGAAGACGCTGGCCGTGATGTGCATGGCGTTGACGAGACACAGCCCCTCGCGAATACCGCTGGCGCGCAGCTCGGCCTCGACCTGCGAGGTGATGTTGATGAACTCCATCCGCTCGCGCGTGTGGAGGGTGAGGCGTTTCGTGTGGGACTTCATAACTCGCTTCGCTGTTGCTGGTTGCTGTGTTCCCGGTTCCGGGCGATTCCAGGCGAGTTGCAACTCCGCGCCTTGAACCGGCAACCGGCAACCACCTCACTTCACCTTGGGCAATTTCACGCGATTCCTGAACACCTCCGCGAACAGATCGCCCACCTTCGCGAAACGCTCCGGCATCGTGCGGATGGTGTACTTCATCGGGTCGAGCCTGGGCGTGATCTCGCTCCACTTGAGCGGCGCGGACACCGGCGCGCCGTCGATCGCGCGCGGCGAGTACGGCGCGACCACGGTCTTGCCGTAGCCGTTCTGGATGCAGTCGAGGTAGAGCCGGCCGCGACGCTTGGCCAGCGCGCGCTCCACCGTGATGTCCGGCACCTTCGCCGCCACCGCCTCGGCAATCGAGCATGCGAACTCCGCCGCCTCCTCGTGCGTGTAGCCCCCGACGAGCGGCACGAACACGTGAATGCCGCGTTTGCCCGACGTCTTCGGCACCGACGGCAGCTCGAGATTCTCGAGCAGCTTGCGCATGACCATCGCCGCGGCGATGGCCTGCTCGATCCCCTTCCCTTTCGCGGGATCGAGATCGAACAGCACCCAGTCCGCCGAATCGAGCGTCGGTGAGTGCGCGTTCCACATGTGAATCGTGAGCGCGCTGCGCTGTGCCAGCCAGCGCAGCGCATCCACGCTGTCCACGATGAGGTGCTTCGCCGTGCCGCTCTTGGTCGTGCGCGTCGGAGTGTCGATCGTCGTCAGCCACTCCGGCCCGTCCTTCACGCTCTGGTGAAACCACGACGGCTTGTGAATGCCCTGGTTCCAGTGCTCGAGCGCGAGCGGGCGGTCGGCCAGCGCGCGCAGCATCGGCTCGGCCATGGCCTCGTAGTAATCGGCGACGTCCTGCTTGGTGATCTTGTCTTTCGGATAGAGCAGCCGGTCGGGATTCGTGAGCGTGACCCGCTCCGCAGTCTCTTTGACCACGTCCTTCACTCCTTTGTCTTCGCGCAGCCCGAGGAAGGAGGGATGGCGGAGGCGGTGATCGGAGGTCCATTCGGTGAAGGCGACCTGCCCGACCAGCCGCGGCCTCACCCACGTCGCCGTCTTCACGCGCGGCGCGCCGGTGACCATCGCCTTCGGCACGACGTCCTTCATCAGCTCATCGCGCAGCCAGGTGCGTAGTTTCGCGGAGAAGCCGGTGCCGACTTTGCCCGCGTACCGCAACTCTCCGCCTTCGTTGACGGCCAGATGCAGCGAGCCGATGTCGCGCTCGCTGGCGCTGCTGGGCTGCCATCCCACGATGACGAACTCCTGCTGCTGGATGGTCTTGACCTTCAACCACTCCTTCGAGCGCCGCGGCTCGTAGATCGAGCCTTTGCGCTTGGCGATCAGACCTTCCCATCCGCCTTTCGCCGCGAGGGCGAGCGCTTTCTCGCCGCTCATGTCCAGCGTCTGCGAGACCGAAATGCTGGCCGGAGATCTGGCAAACGTCTTCTTCAGGATCCTGCGCCGCTCTTCGTAGGGAAGCTTGCGCAGATCTTTGCCGTCCAGCCAGAGGATGTCGAAGAGCACGAGCAGCTCTTTCCCCCCCGATTGCTGAAGGAGCTGAAACCGCGGCGCGCCTTTTTCGTCGAGGACGACCACTTCGCCGTCCACGACCACTTCCTTCGTTTTGATTTTCTGGAGCGCGTCGTAGATGCGCGGGAAGCGCGGCGCGAGATCGAGCTCGTTGCGGCTGAGCATGGCCGCGTTGCCGTTGACGATGGCGCAGACGGCGCGGAAGCCGTCGTACTTCAACTCGTAATGCCACTCGTCGTCGTTCTTCGGCGGGCCGCCGGCGAGCGTGGCCAGCATCGGCGGAAAGACTCTCTTCAGCAGTTGTTTCGGCGTCATGCACTCTCACTCGGAAGCGGCGCGATCACGCGCACTTCATCGAATCCCTCTTCGAACGTCGGCGGCTTCAATTTCTTCGCGGTCACGAAGATCGCCGCGTCGGGGACGCGCGCCTTGCCTTCGCGTTTGCGATTGCGCACCACCGCGTCCTTGACGGCGGCCTCGAAGAAATACGCGGCCACGCGCGCGCCGTGACGGCGGCCCTGCGCGATGACCGGCGCGCGCACGTCCGGCGTGGGATTGGTGTTGTCGACGGCCACGGAGCGTCCGGCCGCCAGGGCCTCTTCGATCATGCGCTCCTGAGTGGCGTCGCGGTTGCGCGCGTTCTTCATCAGGTCCTTGCTCACATGCACGTGCGTTGCCGCGAGATGATCGCGGTAGTACGTCGATTTGCCCGCGGCCTGCAGACCGACGAAGATGATCAGCTCCAACGGCATCGACGGAGGATAAACATGAAGTGGCTGAAATGGTTCATCGCCGGCACCCTCGCCGTCCCCCTCGGGCACCAGCCCGCGCTCTGGCTGCTGAACGCCCTCGGCTTCATCGACCGTGCCGCGTTCGTGATGACTCCGACGAAACCGTTCGGAGTCCCGTCGGTGATCTCGCTCTCGTTCTGGGGCGGCGTCTGGGGCATCATCCTCGGCCTGATCCTCGTCCGCGCGCGCGGCGCGCGCTACTGGTGGATCGCGCTGATCGCCGGCGCCATCGCCCCCACCCTCGTGGCCGGCCTCGTCGTCGCGCCGCTGAAAGGAATGCCCGTGGGCGGCAACCCGAAGCTGCTCATGGCGGGGCTGATCATCAATGGAGTGTGGGGATTGGTGACGGCGCTGTTTTATCGGTTGATG
>DATLBM010000341.1:0-4245 GCA_035526885.1 Thermoanaerobaculia bacterium
GCGCCACTGGGCTCGCTGGGCACCTTTTCCCCGGCCACGCTGCGCATCGATCCGCAGGAGCCGGCCACGATCTACCTCGGCGCGCGCTGCACCAAGTACACCGTTCCCTACGACGGCGGCGTCTACAAATCGACCGATCGCGGCGATACGTGGACGCGCCTCGACGCGTCCGTGAACTGCGTCGATTTTCTGTCGCTCGATCCGGCCTCGCCGCGCCGCCTCTTCGCCGGCACCGCGTGGGGCACGCAGTTTCGCACCGACGATGCCGGACAGACGTGGAAGCCGGTGCCGGGCGAGCTTCCGGTGTTCGACACCATCGCCGATCCGGTCGATCCGTCGGTGCGCTACGGCCTCGGACGCGGCAGCGCCGCGACGGGCTATCTGCACTTCGTCACCAGCGCCAACGACGGCACGAGCTGGTCGCGCGTCGCGGCGGACGGCCTGCCGCCCGGCGGACAACAACTGGCCATGGATCCGGCCACGCGCCGGCTGTTTCTCCTCGGCCAGTCCTTCGGCCTGTACGTGAGCGATGACCTCGGCCTGCACTGGAGGCACGTGGCCGCGGTGCCGGTGATTACCGCGACGAGCGTGGCGATGGCGGTCGCCGGCGATCACCTCTACGTGGCGACGGCGCAGGGATTGTTCCGCGTGCCGATGTCCGATCCCGAGACGCCCGTGGTCATCCATCTCGGCGAGGCGGCGCCGCTGCGCGTGGTCGTCACGCGCCTGACGCTCGATCCGAACGACGCCGCGACGGTGTACGCGTCCGGAACCGAAGGCGGCGGCATCATCGACGCGGAGCGGATCTTCCGCACGACCGACTCCGGCCGTACCTGGGAGCGCATCACGCCGGATGACGCGACCGACTGGCGGTTCCCGCTCGCGGTCGATGCGGCGGGCGATCTGTACGGCGCGGCCACGGGAACGATGTGGCGCTTCGCGCGCACGACGCAGACGTGGGAGAGCTGGACCGTGCCGGAGCTCTTCGGGCCGCAGATCCTCCTCGCCAATCCGCAGCGTCCGGGATGGCTCTACGCTGCGAATTCCGGCTGGGCCGGACTCTCGACCGACGGCGGACGCTCGTGGTCCCGCATCGGGAACATCGGCAGCGGCTTCTGGTCGCTCTCCATCGCTCCGAACGGCTCCGATCTGGTCGGCGGCAACAACGAGGGCGTCTTTGCGAGCAGCGACGGCGGCGTGACGTGGCGCCCGCTGACGACGGGCCTGGTGACGAAGGCGGTGGCTGTCGCGCCGTCGCGGCCGGAGACGATCTATCGCCTCACCAACACCGCAGCCGGACTGTTGCAGTCAGGCCTCTTCCGCAGCGACGACGGCGGCGCGACGTGGATCGCATTGCGCTGGCCGGGGGAGCGCGACTCGACGTTGCCGATCGCGGTCGACCCGCGCGACGAGCGCTCGCTCTGGATCGGCCTCGCGCATTCGGCGGACGGCGGCGTGACCTGGACCGTCGAGCCGTCCACCGCGCCCGGCTCCATCCGCACGGTGGCCTTCAATCGCGACGGCACCGTGCTCTGGGGACTGGCGGGCAATTACAGCGTGTGGAAGGCGAACGTGCGTGCGCCGCGCCGCCGCGCGACGCGCGGCTGATCAGCGTCGCGGTTTCGTCGGATGGAACATCTCGCGAATGCGCGCCAGGAAGGTGTTCAGGTCGAATCCGGCCCGGCGATAGAACTCCTTGCGCCGCCGCTCCATCAGCGGATGGTCGGGCGACTTCCATCCGGGGATTCGCTCATACTCCTCGTCCGGCAGGACGCGCAGCCAGGGGCGAGTGCGGATCCACGCCATGTTCGCCTCGTCGATCGCGCCCGCCACGCGGGAGAAGCGGTGATCGAGCTCGTGAAAGTACGGATCGATCGTCTCCGGCTCCGAGCCCGGCTTGTAGAGATTCGCGAGCGCGGCGCTGCCCATGCCGCCGATGCAGCGGAAGCGCTGCGGCTCGTTCTTCGCGAATGCCTCGAGGTCGGCGAAGATGCGCACCGCTTCCTCCGGCCCGAAGATGTCCAGCCCTTCGCGCACGTCGCCGCGGATGCTCGTGTTCCACCCGGTATTGGCGACGAACTGCGCGTGCCCGCCGTTGCCCACCTCGGCCACGTACAACTGCACGTGTGCGGCGACGATGGCCTCGTGCGGCAGCTCGTGCCGCGCGTACATCGTGCTCCGCAATGCGTGGTCGATGAACATCGCCACGTACATCGGCAGCTCTTCGGGATAGCCGTCGTCGTCGACCGAGGACGCCGGCACGAGCACGGACTCGATGCGGTACGGCGAGCGGCTTCTCCAGTTCAGCAGGCCCATGGCGGCGGTCACGCTGGCAATCACGGCGTGCAATAGCACGACGTGAACGTCTTGACGTTCATGGCCGTGAATCCACACCAGTAACCCTGCCACTTCGCCAGCGCGCCGGCAGTGCTCTTCGGCGCGCCGGAGGACATGTGCGTGAAGTACTCGACGCGCGTGTTCTCGTCGCTGTCGATCTTCGCGGCCAGTTGACGCAGCGCGGCGTTGTCGTAGTTCCCGTCGAACGAATACTCGCGGACCCACGGCAGCGTCACGTTCGGAAGATGCCAGGCCGTGTAGCCCGTGATGTCGCCGTTGCGGCGGACGTTCATGATCTCGAAGGCCGGGTTGTTGCCGAAGATCGGGGTGATCGACGGCGTGATGTGCACGAAGTCGCCGGCGGCGAAGCGGAACTCGTCCTGGTGCGTGTGCCCCGCGAACGATCCCGCGATCGTCCCGCGATGCCTGGCGACGATGGCCAGATACTTCTCGACGTACTGCTTTTTCCAGAAAGTCTGCGAATCCGGCGTCGGACATGCGCCCTTCGCGACGCTGTCGTACACGTCGATGCCCGGCGGGATGTGGAACAGCAGCCAGACGCGTTTGCCGAGGTCGCGGGCGAGGCGCAGCTCGTCGTCGAGCCAGATCAGCTCGCGCATGCCCGCGTCCGGTCCGGGCGTGCCGCACGGGTTCTGGTAGTTCACGGAGAAGAAGTTCGTGTTCACGGCGATGATGCGCACGCCGTCCAGCGCCGGGACGTCGGCGTGGTAGTAGCCGCCGGCGGGGAAGCGCCGCTCGAACGAGCGCGAGTCGACGATCGTGCTCCAGGTGTCGCGGAAGTTCTTCAGGAACGCGCCGTTCGGAGCGACGGCGTAGTCGCCGCAGTCCGAGTCGTTGTTGCCGAGGGTCGGGTAGATGCGTACGTTCGGATACGCGTCGCGAAACACCGACGCGATGTACGTGATCGTCTTCGCCACGAACGCGGTGTACGCCGTCTGACTCTTGTCCGTCGCGTACTGCTGATAGTTCTGCTGGAAATCGTGCGCGAGGAAGTCGCCCGAGATGAGCACGAATGCCGGCGAAGGAAGCTGCGTGTGCATTTCGCCGACCGCGGAACGGAACAGCGCATCGTTGATGTCGCTGCCGTACGTCGTGAACGCCGTGGTGCCGGACGACGCCAGAATGCCCTGCCACTCCGCAACGTCCGCCGCCTCGAGCTTCGGCACGAGCGCCGGATCGGAGAACGGATTGAAGTGCACGTCGGAGACGGAGAGGAACGTCTCACCGAGCGCGGGCAGAGCGATGGCGATCAGCGCAAGGAGCACCGAAGCGATTTGTTTCATGATGTGCGGCAATGCTACCAGCGACGCCTCGCGCGCGAGCTCACGTTTCGTTCCCGACCCAGCGGACGTGCATGGCCAGCGCGCTTGCCGCAAGCACTGAATGAAGCTTTGCGTCCGCCGTGACCATTGCGTCGAAGCCGGCGCGATCCTCCGTGCCTTCGGCGCACTGCCTATCGAGCTCCGGCCTTCATCAGCTCTGCTGACTCCCGCTTTCGAGGTCGCCGTCGCGCTTGATCGGAGCGTCTACGACTGTCTCTATCTTTCATTGGCCGTGGCCGAGGAGTGCGCGCTTCGGCGCGACGCCGGCGTCGACGACGAGCTTCATCCTCGGCGGCGATCGTCAGCAATCAGGATCGTGCTGTCGGAGTGTTGACGATCGCTCAGTTTGCGGCGGATGCGAGCGGCGCGAGCCGGCCGGCAACTCGGTCGCGCCGCCCGGCGGCGAAGGGTTGCGACGGAATGCCAGGACCCGCGTCCTTCGTTGATGACGGCACCTCACCACATGAGGACAGCCGTCCGTCGTACGCAACAGCCAAGTCGTTGAAAACACACGCGGAATACTCATCCGTAGGTGGCATGTCGACCGCAACCGGAGCGCCCCGGA
>DATLBM010000342.1:0-8076 GCA_035526885.1 Thermoanaerobaculia bacterium
GTTGGCGGGGATGGCGATGGGCAACTGCACGCGCGCGCCGGCCAGCCGCGCGAACATCCCGCGATAGCTGTACGTCATCTTCCACGCCCGCTCCGTCCCCTTCAGCAGCTCCTCGGCACTCATGCGCAGCGGGCGATAGACAACATGTTGACCGTCGTAGTAGCTCCAGTCGCTGGTCAGAATCCGCCCCTCGGATGCAAGCCGCGCGTAGAGCGGCGTGCCGGGGAACGGCGTCATGATCGCGTAGCGCGGAAGATCGATGTGCGTATCGATCGCGAACTGCGCCGTCTTCTCGAAGACGTCCGTGGTGTCGTCGTCGAAGCCGAAGACGAAGCAGCCCTGGATGGCGATCCGGCGCGCGTGCAGCTTTTCGATGACCGTGCGGTACTCGACGCGCGCGTTGAAGTTCTTGCGCGACTCCGCCAGCGCGCCGTCGCTGAGCGACTCGAAGCCGAGGAGGAGGCCGCCGCAGCCGCTCTGCGCGGCGAGATCGAGTAGCTCGTCGTCCCACGCGATCATGGTCGTGGCCAGTCCGCCCCAGCGGATGCGCAGCGGGATCAGCGCGCGGAAGAGCTCCTTCGCGTAGCCCGTGTCGGAGATCAGGTTGAGATCGAGGAAGATCAGCTTGCGCGGATTCATCTGGCGGATGTCCGCGATGACGTCGCCGATCGGCTTCTGCAGCGGGCGTCCCCACGCCGAGGGCACGACGCAGAACTCGCATTTGTGGATGCAGCCGCGCGTGGCTTCGATCGTGTGCGGCGTGATGTAGTACTTCGCGGGGAGCAGGTCGCGCCGCGGGATGGGCAGGTTCTCGAGCCGGAGATGCGGCGACTGGTCGTAGCGCGGTTTCAACTCGCCGCGCGCGAAGTCCCGGAGTAATTGCGGCCAGGTCTCCTCGGCATATCCGACGACTGTGGCGTCGGCGTGCTGCATCGCTTCGTCGGGCATGAGCGTGGCGTGCACGCCGCCGATGACGACCTTGATGCCGCGTTTGCGAAAGTGCGCGGCCAGCTCGTACGAGCGCGGCGCGGTGCCGGTGATGGCGCTGATGCCGACGATGTCCGCGTGCGCATCGGGATCGATGTCGTCGATGCCTTCGTCCATCAACACGACCTCGGCATTGAGCTCCGGCGGCACGAGCGAGGCCAGCGTGGTCAGCGTGAGCGGCTGATAGCGCAGCGACTTTTTCCAGATGCCGGTCTTGTGGCGGTACAGCGGACCGCGCGGGGAGATCAGGAGGATGCGCATGCGATGCCGCTTAGTTTATCGCGCGCTCCCTGCCCGCCGGGGGACGACGAGGGCCTCCGGCGGCTGGGGCCACGGCCCCAGACCCCGTTTGCGGCCTCTGGTCGTGCTCCGGGCGGGTGGGAGCGCGCGATCAGCTCAGCCGTCCATCCACCATTCGCACCACGCGGTCCGCGTGCGCGGCGATGCGCGTGTCGTGGCTGACGATGACCACCGCCCGCCCGTCCTTGCGCGCGGCCTCGTGCAGCAGCGCGATGGCGGCCTCGCCGGCCGCGGAGTCGAGACTGCCCGTGGGCTCGTCGGCCAGTACGACGGCCGGATCGTTGGCCAGCGCGCGTGCGATGGCCACGCGCTGTTTCTCGCCCCCGCTGAGCGCGCGCACGTTGCGCCCGGCGAGATGCAAGGCTCCGGCGCGATCGAGCAGATCGTCAGTGTTGCGGGGAGAGTGCGCCAGGTCGAGGACGAGTTGGACGTTCTCGCGCACGCTCAGCGCATCGAGCAGGCGAAAGGTCTGGAACACGAAGCCGACTTTGTGCAGGCGGAAGTCTTCCAGATCATGGTCAACGAGTTGACCATCGACGCGCACGCTGCCGCGCGTCGGACGCACCAGGCCTCCCAGCATCGACAGCAGCGTGGTCTTGCCGCTGCCGTTGGGGCCGATGATGAGCACCATCTCGCCGCGGGCCACGTCGAGCGAGACGCCGTCGACCGCGCGGAACACGCCGCCGGCGTCGTACTCCTTGACCAGCTCGCGGGCCTCGATCATGCGCGGAAGACCTCTCCGGGATAGATGCGGCGCAGGACTCGCAGCGGCGCGGCCGCGGCCATCGCGCCGATGAGCAGCGCCGCGGGCAGAACGAGCACGAACATCGGCGAGTAGCGCAGCGTGATGGCCGGCACGAGCCGCAGGAGCAGCGGCGTGATGATCGCGGTGAACAGCGCGCCGGCAATGCAGCCTGCCAGCGTCACCAGCAGCGCCTGGGCGATGACCAGCCGCAGCAGGTAGCCCTGTCCGGCGCCCAGCGCCTTCAGCGTCGCGTAGTCCTCGCGGCGTTCGAGCGCGGAGGAGTAGAGCATCAGCGCGACGATGAAGCCGCCCACGGCCGCACCGAAGATGGCCGCCGCGGCGAACACCGGCAAGACGCCGCTGTCCATCTCCTCCTCGTGATGGCGCACGAACTCGTCGTTCGTGTAGACGTCGTATCCCGGCAACGAGTGCAGCGCGCCGCGCACGACGATGAAGCTGGCCGTGTCCTTCAGTCCGAGGATGGCTGCGCCATCGTCGAAGCACACGAAGCCGAACTGCGAGACCAGCGCATTCGTCCCCTCGCTCAAGCCCACGATGCGAAACGCTTTGCGCTGAATGGAGATCTCGTCGCCGGCGCGCAGCGCGTACTTGCGCGCGAACGCTTCGTCGAGCACGATCTCGCCGGGCCGCAGCGGCGGCGCGTTCTCCGGCGCGCCGAGACGGGTGCGCGGATCGAAGCCGAAGAGGAACAACGTCGACGTGAGCCGCCCGCGCACCTCCCCTTTCGCGATCACGCGCACCAGCGGCGACGCGTCGCGCACACCGTTCATCTTCCGCACGCGCTCCGCCAGCGACGCCGGCAGAAACGAAGAGCTCTTGAGAATGTTGTCCGAGCCCTTCTGCGCGATCCACACATCGACGCCGGCGGTGCGCACGTAGCGCGTGGAACCGTCTTTCACGCCGGCGTGCACGGCAAAGAGGAAGAGGAGCAGCGAAACGGTGGCGGCGACGCCCGCCGTCGTGACGACGAATCCCCCGCGATTCCGGAGCAGCAGGCGTCGCGCGAGGGGAACCATGCGTCGCGGAGTGTACCGGGGGTGGATACACTGGCGACATGGATCTCGAATGGCTCGGCGGCCGATACACGATTCCTGACGGATCGGAGACCGAGGCCGTGCTGTGGCTGGAGTTGCCGACCGGGCTCCTGCTCGGCGCGGACGTGATCGACTCCGCGCAGCCGGACGTCTTCGCCGGCACCCTGCGCCGCCCGATGCGCGAGCCGGGGGCGGGGCCGCCGCGGCGCCCGTCGAGCATTCGCGTGGGCAGCGACGAGCTGGCGCGCCAGCTCCGTCGCGAGGCCGGCGGCATCCCGGTCATCGTCGCGCCGGTGCCGGAGCTGGACGACACCTTTCAGCAATTCCTGTCGCACGTCATGGACGGCGGCAACGCCGGGCTCGTGCGCGCCGCGCGCCGGCTGCGCGAGGCCGAGCCGTGGCGCCGCATCTACGACGCGCAGGTGATGCGCGTGGACATCCTGGCCTACGAGATCGAAGGAGGCGCGTTGTCGATCGTCGGTGCGGGCGGCGGGGAGCCCGGCCTGCTCCTCTTCCGCTCACCCGCGGACTACGCCGACTTCGCGGCCGGCCGCCGCCGCAGACCGAACCACGAGCCGGTCCTGCGCTGTGTCCTGCTGCCGCGCGGCGATGACGCAATGGCCGCGCTGTCCTTCGACGCCGCCCGCAACGAGCTGGCCGTCACGGCGTACGACGTCAGGGTGCTCACCGTGTGCACGCTCGCGTTCCTCGAGTTCTTCTCGCGTCACGCCGGGCTGTTCGAGGACGTCCAACCGAGGCGCCCCGTCGTCGAGTCCATCACCGGGGAGGACGGCGTGACCGTGACGATCACGGCGCCCTACCCGACGGGCCAACCGCCTAAAACTTCCCTCTCACCGCGAAGGAGAAGATCGGGCCGATCCGGCGGTCGCGCTCCTCGATGAAGCTCACCGGGTCCGTGCGGCGACCCGTGTGCACCGTGCGGTCCCACATGCTGTCCGCGGCCAGGAGGTTGCCGATCGTCGCGCGCACCGTGAGGCCGGCCACGTTCTTGTTCTCGATGTAGATGCTGCCCCACACCGGGCCTTCCCAAAGGCGGCCCACTTCCGTGAGGCGATAGTTCTTCGCGTTGAGCTGGTACGAATACGCGCTGCCCCAGGCCCAGTCGCGGTTCGGGATGTCGTCGCGCAACTCGAAGCTGAACGCTTCCTGGAGGCTGTTGCTGATCGGACGCGTCTCGTGCGTGAGCGGATCTTCCACGGCGCTGTCCTGCCACTGCACCGACGCGTCGAGGCGCGCGCCGTGCCAGCCGATGCGGTCGAGATTCAGCGTGCTGCGCGACTGGATTCCGTACACCGTGGCGTGATCGAGATTGCCCGGAGCCTCGCCGGTCTCGCCGATGGGAACGTAGTCGATGATGTCGTCAATCTGTTGACCATACAGGCGGAGCGTGGTCGATCCGAGGGTGCCCAGGTTGCGCACGCCTTCCAGCTCCAGGTTCCAGCTCTGCTCGGGGACCAGGTCCGGATTGGCGTTCGTCCGGATGCCGTCCTGCACGTCCACGGATGCGAGGAAGTCGAAGAAGTCGAGCTGTCCGACGCGGCGCGCCAGCTTGACGTTCACGTCCAGGGCCGGCGATGCCTTCCACGACGCCGTCAGCTCGCCCTTCGGACGATAGAACTTGCGCGTGGCGCCGCCGGCCTGCGCGAGCTGCGAGTACTCGCCGCCCGCGGAGAGCTTCATGGTCACGCTCTTCGACAGCGGCCTGCCGTAGCTCCCCATCACCTGATACCGATCCTCGGTCACCTTCGCGCGGCCGCCTTCGAGCGGGATCTCCTCGAAGTCACCGGCCGGATTCATCTCGAAGACGCGCGAGATGCCGTCGAGACTGTTGAACGCCGCCTCGCTGGAAAGCTGCCACTCCGCGCCTTGCGCCGTCCAGCGATACTCCGCGCGGCCGATGCGCTCGGCCTCGTCGCCGACCGAGTTCGTGCGGAAGCCGCCATCCAGTGAGCCATCGGCGAGGTGCGAGATGACGGTGGTCTCGTTCGGATAGCGCGAGCCGCGGCCGACGCCGATCAGCTTCAAGCGGCCGACGCCGAGTCCGAACTCGTAGTCGCCGCCCACTTCGTAGTTGTGTCCGTGCTCGTCGACGGTCACCGTGCGCGCGCGCGACGTGCCGGCCATCGACGTGCGCGTGCCGGTCTCCAGGTAGTCATAGTAGAGGCGCCCATAAAGAATGTTGAGATTGCCCACCGCGTCGCCGGGTGCATCGAAGACGAAGCGGCTGCTGAATCGCGGCTGCTCCGAATTGCCGCGCCACTCTTCGTCGCGTTCTTCGGTGAGCACGCGATCGGGGTTGTAGATCCAGGTCGGACCGCCGGCGCCGCTGCGATTGCCGCGGTTGTCGAGTCCGAGCGTGTACTGCACGGGACCTTTCGTGCCGCCCATCGACAACTCGAAGCGCGTGAAGAGCGGATCGGTGTAGTACGAGCGGAACTCGGGGCGATACGCCCACTGTCCCTTGATCCCTGTGGCTTTCGTGATCACGTTCGCGACCTGGCCCGTCAGGCCGGGCACTTTCAGCGATGCGGCGTCGACGATCTCGATGCGCTCGACGTTGCCGGCCGGGATGCGCGTCAGCTCGGTGAGGACGTCATTCGACTTGCCGGAGAGACGCTGGCCGTTGATCAACACGTTGCCGGAGGCTTCGCCGAGGCCGCGCTCCTGGTCTTCGGCGCGGACGGAGAAGCCGGGGACGCGATTGAGCATGTCCAGCGCGGTCTTGGGCGCGAACTGCACGAAATCCGCGGGCGTGTACGTGCGACGGCCCTCCTGCGCGACGACGCCGAACGCGAAGACGAGAGCTGCGATCACCGCCAGGCGTGAGGTCATGCCCCTCAGACGGAACGTACGGCGAAACGTTAGGAAGGCCATTCGATTTTCTCCTCACGACGTTCTTCGTAGTTTTCGACGAAAGGTTTCGTAGAACGGAGAAAATGTTTGGACGGGCAGCAAGCCCGTCCTGCGTTTACGCGTTACGTCCGGTTGGTGCTGTCGCGCAACGCATCCGCATTGCGCCGCGCCTCGTCGGCGTTGCGCGCGTTGTCGTCGTTCGCGGCGTTGCCGGGGTTCGCGGGCTGAATGGGCGTGTCGCGGACGTCGGACGGCACCGAGGCCGCGATGCGGCGCGACTCCTCCTGCATGCGATCGTGATCGGAATGCACGCGATCCTGCACCGCCGCCGCGCGCGGATCCGTGGCCGCGCGGTCATTCGCCGGCACCGACGCGTCGACGCGCCGCGCCTGCTCCTCGAGCGCGTCCCGATCGCGCTTCACCTGATCCTGCTGCGCCAGGCCGTTCGGATCCATGCCCCAACCGCGCTCTTTTCCGTTGTTGTCCATTGCGTCCTCCGCGGCGGAGAGGTAGCAGGGCGGGTGCCACTCGATTGCTGGTCCGCGTTGTGCCTGCTATCCACGAACGTGGCGCGCGCGAAACACGTCGTTCTCATCAGCGTCGATGGAATGCGGCCGGTCTACTATCTCGACGACCGCTATCCCGCGCCGGCCATGCAGCAGATTTACCGCGAGGGCGCGCACGCGGTGGCGGTGCGCAGCGTCTTCCCCGCCCTCACCTATCCCGGCCACACCACGCTGGCCACGGGCGCACTGCCGGCGCGGCACGGCATCATTCACAACAAGCATTTCGAGCTCACGTCGGATCCGCCGTGGATCAAGGACGCGAAGCTGATCAAAGTGCCCGCGCTGTGGGACGCCGTGCGCAAAAGCGGCGGCACGACGGGCGCGATTCTCTGGCCGGTCACCGCAGGCGCGGACATCGACTGGAACCTGCCCGACATCTGGCCCGGCGGCGACGGCGATCTCGTGAAGGCACTGCGCGGCCAGGATCGTCCGCGCGGTCTGCTCGAAGAACTGGAGCGCGAAGCCACCGGCCGCCTCTCGCCGCGAAACTTCAACAACAAGTGGCTCTCGCACGATCTGCGCGTGGCGCTCCTCGCCGAATACGTATTCGAGCGCTACCGCCCCACGCTGCTGATGGTGCACACGCAGACTTCGAATCAGGTCCCGCAGGAGCCGGACTGGCGCAATCCGCGCCGCGCGCGCTCGGTCGCGGCGTCGGACCAGATCGTGAGCATCATCATGGAGGTGATCGAGCGCACGAAGACCTGGGAGGAGACGGCCCTCATCGTCACGGGCGATCACGGGAACACGGAAGTGCACACGCAGATCCGCCCGAACGTGTGGCTGGTCGATGCGGGCCTGCGCCCGAAACGCCTCGAACACGGCGGCTGTCACGCCACCTTTCACGCCCTCGGCGGCTCGGCCTTCCTGCGCGCCGAAGATGATCAACACGTTGACCAGGTGCGCCGCGTGCTCGACTCGCTGCCCGCTGCGAAGCGCGCGCTCTTCCGCATCGTCGAGCGCGACGAGCTCGATCGCCTCGGCGCCGATCCCGATGCGCCGTTCGCGCTGGCGGCATCGCTCGGCTTCGTCATCGACGATCGCACCGACGGTCCGGACCTGCAGCCGAATCCGGGCATGAGCCACGGCCATCATCCCGATCTGCCGGACATGCACACCGGCTTCATCGCCAAAGGCGCAGGCATTCGCTCGGGCGCGCGCGCGCCGGAGCTGTCGCTGACGTCCGTCGCGCCGATCGTGGCAGAGCTGCTCGATCTCGACTTCAACGCGCCGGATGGAGTGCTCATCCCGGGACTGCTGACCTAGCGACCGCACGCGCTTCGCGCGATGGGACGACCGGGGGCCTCCGGCGGCCGGGGCCACGGGCCCCGGACCCCGTTTGCGGGCCAAGCCTCCGCGACACTCGTGTCGCGGAGGCTTGGCCAACCAGCGGGGTTCGGGGGCGAGCCCCCGGCCGCCGGAGGCCCTTCGTCGTTCCCCAGCGCAGCGTCAGCCCGTCAATTCGCCGCGAAAGGCACGACGATCATCTCGCCGTTCGGCTTCGTCATCAGGCGCCAGATGGCCGTGTCGCTGACGTCGGCCAGTTTCG
>DATLBM010000343.1:0-2363 GCA_035526885.1 Thermoanaerobaculia bacterium
CACTTTGTGCAGGGCTGCGACCAGCGCATCCGCCTCTTCTTTCGTGTTGTAGAGACCGAACGACGCGCGACCCGTCGCGGGCACTTTGAAACGCATCATCAGCGGCTGCGCGCAGTGGTGTCCCGTGCGCACGGCCACGCCTTCCTGATCGAGGATCGTGCCGATGTCGTGCGGATGCACGCCTTCGAGCACGAACGAGATCACGGCCGCTTTCTCACGCGCCTGACCGATGATGCGCAGTCCGTCGATCTCGAGCAGGCATCGGGTCGCGTAGACGAGCAGGTCGTGCTCGTGCGCGGCGATGGCGTCCAGGCCGATGCCGCCGACGTAGTCCAGCGCCGCCGCCAGTCCGATCACGCCTTCGATGTTCGGCGTACCCGCCTCGAACTTGTAGGGCAGCGCGTTGTACGTGGTCTTGTCGTACGAGACGGAGAGGATCATGTCGCCGCCGCCCTGCCAGGGCGGCATGGCGTCGAGCAGCGACTCGCGTCCCCATAGCACGCCGATGCCGGTCGGGCCGTAGACCTTGTGTCCGGAGAACGCGTAGAAGTCGCAGCCGAGGTCCTGGACGTCGACGCGGAGATGCGGAACGCCCTGCGCGCCGTCGACGAGCACCAGCGCGCCGGCCGCATGCGCGGCGGCGACGATGCGCTTGACGGGATTGATCGTGCCCAGGGCGTTCGAGCCGTGGCCGACGGCGACGAGCTTCACGCGATCGGTGAGCATGCGCTCCAGCTCTTCGAAGATCAGCTCCCCGTCGTCGTTGACCGGAGCGACGCGCAGCGTCGCGCCCTTCTCCGCGCAGAGCATCTGCCACGGCACGATGTTCGAGTGATGCTCGATGGCGGTGATGAGGATCTCATCGCCTTCCCTGACGTTCGCCCGTCCCCACGACTGCGCCACGAGGTTGATGGCCTCGGTCGTCCCGCGCGTGAAGACGATCTCCTTGATCTCCCGCGCGTTGATGAAGCGCTGCACGGTGCCGCGCGCGTTCTCGAACCCGATCGTGGCGACCTCGGAGAGATAGTGCACCCCGCGGTGCACGTTCGAGTTTTCCTGCGAGTAGTACCGCACGATGCGGTCGATCACCGCCTGCGGCTTCTGCGTCGTGGCGGCGTTGTCGAGGTAGACCAGCCGCTTGCCGCGCGCGTTGCGCGAGAGGATGGGGAAGTCGGCGCGAATCTTCGTAACGTCGAGCGATGAGCGATGCGCGATGAGCGATGAGCTCCCGTGTTCATCGCTCATCGTTCCGCGTTCATCGCTCGTCAGCGCGTGACTCATCGTGCTTCTCCTCTCCGTTCCGGCAGCCGCTGCGGCATGGCCTGGAACAGCGCGCGCCGGACCTGTTCGCGCACGGGCTCGATCTTCATGCGATCGACCATCTCGCTGGCGAAGGCATAGACGAGAAGGTTGCGCGCCTCGTTTTCGCCGATGCCGCGCGAGCGGAGATAGAACAGCGCCTGCTGATCGATCTGGCCGATGGTCGAGCCGTGATTGCACTTCACGTCGTCGTTGTGGATCTCGAGGGTCGGCTTGGAGTCGACGATGGCCGTCTCGCTCAGAAGAAGATTGCGGTTCTCCTGCTTCGAGATCGTTTTCTGCGCGTCGGGACGGACGATGATGCGCCCGTCGAACACGCCCCGCGCGTTGTGATCGAGCACGCCTTTGTAGAGCTCATGGCTCTCGCAGTGCGGCTGGATGTGATCGATGACGGTGTGGTTGTCGAGATGCTGCGCGCCGGTGCCCGCGAACAAACCGTCGAGCGTGATCGACGCGCCTTCGCCCGCCAGCGCCACGTGCGTCTCCGCCCGCGCGATGGCCGCGCCGATGGCGAAGCTGCGCGAGGTCACGTTGGCACCGCGCTCCTCGTGAATGAACACGTTGCCCACATGGAACGCCTCGGCCGACTCGCACTGGATGCGGTAGTGATCGACGACCGCGCCTTCGCCGGCCACGATCTCCGTCACCGTGTTCGTGAAGTAGTTGCCGGTGCCGACGTACGTCTCGACGATCGCGACCTGCGCGTTCGCGCCGACGCGGATCACGTTGCGCGGATGCGACCACACACCGTCCCCTCGGCCGATGAAGAGCAGGTGAATGAATCCGTCCACGACCTTGCCGGCCGGGACGTCGATGCGCGCGCCGTCCTGCATGTTCGCGGTGTTGAGCGCGACCATGGCGTTGCGCTCCCAGTCGGCGATCGTAGTTTCCGGTGCATCGGGCCGCGATGAACCGCGGCCGTTCACGAACACGTACTCCGTCGCGCCTTTGTCCGCCAGCGATGCCGGAGACTCGACACGCTGCGCGGAAGCATCCGCGCGCCAGGCGATCTTCTGCACCGGCGCCAGGTTCGTGTAGCGCCA
>DATLBM010000344.1:0-4328 GCA_035526885.1 Thermoanaerobaculia bacterium
ACCGGGTGGGCGGAAGTCCAGGCGCGTCGGCAGCTCCTCGAGCGGCAACGATCGCAGCGCCTCGATCGCGTAGACGCGCGAGGTCGAGAGAAACACCAGCGCGCCGCAGCGCGTCCGCGCGAACTCCAGGCAGTTCAGCGCGCCTCCGAGGTTCGTGTCCAGAACGTAGCGGGGCGAGTCGGCCATGCCGGCGTGCACGCTCGGCTCGGCGGATGCTTCGATCAACACGTCGAACGATCCGTCGAGCGCATCGAGATCGGACGGATTCCGCACGTCGCCATGGACGAACCGCGCTCCCTCGGCCATGAGCTCCGCGAGATTGAGCTCCGATCCGCGGCGGCGGAGGTTGTCGAAGAGCGTGACGTCGTGGCCTTCGCGGAGAAACGAGCGCGCCAGCGATCCGCCGGCGAATCCCGCCCCGCCTGTGATGAGCATGCGCATGGCTACTGAAACCGTTCCCCGCGATACGGCATGGCGATGAGTCCCTCGCTTCGTTCCGCGCCCGTAGCGCGATTCTCCGACACGTCGAGCACCGCCACGTCCGAGCCCCACACCCACGACGCGACGCCGGACACCGCGCCGATCCCGATCGTGTACCGGCCCGGCTGAAACACTGCTCCGGGAACCGTGATGCGCGAGACGAATGCGCCCTCGCGCATGGGCGCGTTGCGATCGGCGTCGAACATCGACGCGAGATGCACGCCGTCGCGGAAGAAGCTGATCTTCAGATCGAGCGCCGGCATGGTCCGCAACGCCGCGCCGCGCAGCTCCATCTCGAGCTCGAGCGCCGGATCGATGATCTCGACGATTTCGCCGTTCTGCCGGTAGATCAGCGTTTCGAATCGCAGTGCATCCACGAGCACGCCCTGGAACTGCGCCGTCGCAAGGTCCGATCCCGCCACCGCGAAGGACCGCTCGTACTGCGCCACCCCCTCGGCCACCCCGCCGTCGAACGCAACCTGGCCGTGCTCGAACACGAGCGACCGCGTGCAGAGATTGCGAATCGCCGCGAGGTTGTGGCTGACGAAGAGCACCGTGCGGCCGAGCCGCGCCACGTCGCCCATCTTGTTGAGCGATTTCCGTTGAAACGCGGCATCGCCCACCGCCAGCACCTCGTCGACGACCAGGATG
Source organism: Thermoanaerobaculia bacterium (assembly GCA_035526885.1). Lineage (GTDB taxonomy): Bacteria > Acidobacteriota > Thermoanaerobaculia > Gp7-AA8 > Gp7-AA8 > QHVT01. Next base: position 1,132 of record DATLBM010000344.1, read on the forward strand.
TCCGCCTCCAGGTGCGCGGCCACCGCGAACGCGAGACGAACGTACATCCCGCTCGAGTACCGCTTGACGGGCGTATCGACGAACTTCTCCACCCCGGCGAAGGCTACGATCTCGTCGAACTTGCGATCCACCTCCCGCCGCTTCATGCCCATGATCGCGCCGTTGAGATAGATGTTTTCGCGCCCGGTGAGCTCGGGATGGAAGCCCGTGCCGACTTCGAGCAGGCTGGCCAGGCGGCCGTGCAGCGTGATGCGGCCGCGCGTGGGCGCGGTGATGCGGCTGAGGATCTTGAGCAGCGTGCTCTTGCCCGCGCCGTTGCGGCCGATGAGGCCGACCGCCTCCCCTTCGCGGATGTCGAAGCCGACGTCGCGCAGCGCCCAGAAACGCTCCCGCTCACGGCCGCCGAGACTGCGCATGCGCCGGAGCGGGGCTCGCAGCCAGTCGCCGACCACGTCGTAAAGCGTCTGCGTGCCCTTCAGCCCCTCGGTCGCGCCGATCTCGTACTCCTTCCATACGCCGGCGGCCTCGATCGCGTTTCTGGTCATCAGATGATGTCGGCGAAACGCCGCTCGACGCGCTCGAAGTAGGCAACGGCGGCGGTGAGCAGAACGACCGCCCAGACCACCGAGCTCGCGACGGCAACGAAATCAAACGGCTTGCCGAGGAATGCCGAGCGGAAGCCTTCCACGATGCCGGTCATGGGATTGAGGTAGAGCAGGGATCGCCACCGCGCGGGGACGACGCTCAGCGGAAAGACGACCGGCGTCACGTACATCCAGATCTGCAAAAGGAACGGCGTGATGTGCGAGAAGTCGCGATAACTGACGGTGACCGCCGAGAGCATTGTCCCGATGCCCGCCGCCACGAGCACGAGCAGCACAACCAGCGGCAACACCAGCGCAAGCTGCGCGGTCCAGCCCACGCCGTACCAGATCATCATCAGCAGCAGGAGTCCCGTCGACACGAGCAGATCGACGAGCGCGCCGCCGACCGACGACAAGGGAATGATCAGCCGCGGGAAGTAGACCTTGCTCAGCATCGGCGCGTTTCCGACGAGCGAGCCGGCGCTTGCGCCGACGGCGCTGGAGAAGAAGGTCCACGGCAGAAGCGCCGAGTAGACGAAGATCGGATACGGGAATCCGTCCGACGGCATCTTCGCGAACTTGCCGAAGATCAGCGTGAACATGAGCATCGTCAGGAGCGGGCGGATGACCGCCCAGCCGGCGCCGAGGACGGTCTGCTTGTAGCGGACCTTGACGTCGCGGGTGGTCATGACCCAGAGCAGCTCGCGGTACTCCCACAGCTCGGGCCAGTCGACGGCGCGCCAGCCGGCAGGCGGCTCGATGACCGTGACGCGCTCCGCGCCCGGATGCGGCTGATGCTGCGGCACCTGACCCATCGGTCGATTCTACATGCCGCGCGGCTCGTGCATCCGCGCCCGGAAATCCTCGACGCGTGCCGCCGGTTGAGCGCTCACGTGTTCAAGCGGCTGCCGTCGAAGCGCGCGCTTGCCGCCGCGTTCAAGGTGCGCGGCCGCCGGCTGGAGAGGCGCTGGCCGTTCGTTCCGCGCGCCGCGGGCGACGACCTGAATCTCCGCTTCGACGACCTGCTCGAGCTGCAGTGGGCGCGCAGCCGCGACTTCGTGGTGGTCGTCGTCGGCGCGTTCGACGGCGTGGAAAACGATCCGGTCAGCCGTTTCATCCGCGCCCGCGAATGCCGGGGCGTCCTCATCGAGCCGCAGCCCGCGGCGTTCGCGCGCCTGCGCGAGAACTTCGCGCGCTTTCCCCGCATCGAGCTGCTCAACGCCGCCATCGACGAAACGTCGGGCAGTCGCGCGCTCTACTCGGTGCCCCCGAGCGAAGGCTTCCCGCCCTGGATCGAGCAGATCGCCAGCTTCTCGCCCGATCACATCCGCAAACACGAGTCGCAGGCGCCGGGCCTGTCGGCGCGAATGATCGAGCAGCCGATCCGCACGCTGTCCTTCGACGCGCTGCTCGACGAGCTCCGCCTCGATCACATCGACGTCCTGCAGATCGATGCCGAGGGGATGGACGGGAAGATGCTGGGCTGGTTCCCGTTCGAGCGCATGCGCCCGGGCGTGCTGTATTACGAGTCGACGCACCTCTCGCAGGATGAGCAACGCACCGTGCGCGCGCGGCTGGAGCGGTTCGGCTACAAGCTGTTCGCGGCCGACTCGCCGACGGACACCATGGCCGTCATCGCGTAGCGCGTCGGAGCAGATCGCGAACGTAACGTGCGGCCCCGCGGAAGTTCCGCTCCAGCTTCGCCGCGATCGACGGCGGAGCCGCGGCAGATCCTCGGCCCGGTTCCGGGAAGGGCTGCGTCGCATGATCGTTCGGCGACGTCCACTGCCGGTGCAGCCATTCGCGCTTCACGAGCTTCATGTGCAGGTAACACTTCGGCTCGTATCGCTCGGAACGGGGATACTCGTATTTCAGGACCTCGTACAACTCCCAGTCCTCGTAGCGCGTATGCGCGGGGTCGTAACGGAAGATGCGCGACTCGTAGCTGACGGTCGGCTGATCGAGGACGTCCCAGCCGCCGATGGTGATCACGTCGTGGCTCGCAAGCAGGTCGCGGACGCCGTCGAGGGTCGGCACGGCGATCATGTCCCCGTCCCATTTGCAGACGTGGCTGAACGTGGTCTGTTCGAGACACCAGTTGTAGTACCTGGCCAGGCTTCGTTCCGGATGCTGCGCGACCACGGCGGAATAGCCCGGACCCGCCGGCGCACACTCCTGCGTGTACTCGGTCAGCCGGATTTTCGGATGGTCGGTCATGAGGTCTTCGACCAGCTCACGCGTGCGATCGGTGCTGTTGTTGAGGATCACGACGATCTCGTCGAAAGCGCGGTAGGCCGAGAGGAGGCTGGCCACGATGTACTCCTCCTCGTTCTTGCAGCGCACGAATGCGCTGAGGCCGAGCGGTCTCAGGGGGCTGGTCATCGTTGTACGAGCACGCAGATGCCGTGCTGCTGCGTGATGCGCGCCGTCGATTGGTGCCGAGAGAGAAAGTCGTGCACCGCCCTGCTGCAGCCATCCCAGGCGTAGTAGTCGTCGACGATCACGATCCCGTTCGGAGCGAGGTATTTCCAGAGCGCCTCGAGCGCGGTCAGCGTGGACTCGTACCAGTCGCCATCGATGCGCAGAATGGCGATCGGCTCAGGCGGCACGAAC
>DATLBM010000345.1:0-8087 GCA_035526885.1 Thermoanaerobaculia bacterium
ATCATGATCGAGTTGCGAAGCGTGATGCCGAAGAGGGTTACGAAACCGACCGTGGCTCCGATGGACAGCGGCTGGCGCGTGGCGAGGAGCGCGAGGACACCGCCGACGAGCGCGAACGGGAGGTTGACGGCGATGAGCGCGAGGTTGCGCGCGTTGCCGAGGACGATCCAGAGCAGCAGCGCGATGCCGATCGCGGCGACGAGTGAGTGCAGCATCAGGTCGCGGCGCGAGCGCGCTTCTTCCTCGGCGGATCCGGCGAACTGCACGTAGGTGCCGGCGGGGAGATTGAGCTTCGCGATTTCTTTGCGCGCGTTTGCGACGAGCTGCGATGCCGTCGCGCTGGCGGCGACGTTGATGGCGATCGTCTGCACGCGTTTGCCGGCCTCGTGATGGACGTCGGCGCGGCCGGTGGTCATGGCCACCCGCGCCACGCTGCGCAGCGGGACGAACACTCCCGTGGCCGACCGGATGGGCAGCTCGGCTACGTCCGCCGGGGAAGTCCGCGCGCGCGGGTCGAGGTCGACCGTGATCTCCGTGACGCGCGCACCGTCGAACACCTGGCCTGCCTCGACGCCCTGACAGGCCGTGCGCACCGCCTCCAGCGCCGTGACCGCATCCACCCCGCGCAACGCCATGGCCTCCGGCTGCAGCCGGATCGAGAGCAGCGGCGTTCCCGGCGGCGACTCCAGCCGCACGTCGTGCGCCCCGGGCACCCGCGCGATCGCCGCGGACACGCGGCGCGCCGCTTCGTCCAGCGCATCCAGATCGTTGCCGAAGACGTTCGCCACGACCGGCGTCGTGTATCCGCTGATGGTCTCGTTGATGCGCTCCGTGAGAAACGTCTCCACGGCCACGGCGGCGCCGGGGATGTCTGCCAGCTTCTCCTCGATCTCCTCGGCCGCCTCGGCCGCCACTTCGCCCGAGACGGGATGGAGGTCGATCTCCAGCTCGCTCGACTGCGGGCCGAACACGTCATCGGCCTCCGCGCGCCCGACGCGCTGCGCCACCGTGCGCACGTACGGCAGCTCGAGCAGCTTCCTCGTGGCGACGTCGCCGATGCGCGAGGACTCCGCGATCGAGGTGCCCGGCATCAGCTCGAAGTGCGCGAGGTAGTGTGCCTCGCGGAGCTGCGGCAGGAACTGCGTCGGGAGAACGAAGACCGCCGCCAGTCCGGCCGCGGTGAGCAACGCCGCCGCCGCCAGGACGGGTGCGCGACGCCGTTCCACCGACGCCAGCAGGGACTCGTATCGCGCGCGCAACCGCGCGACGACGGGCCGCTGCTCCTCGGTCGCGTCGCCGCCTCTGCTCAACAGCAGCGACAGCGCCGGCGTGACCGTCAGCGCCACCACGAGCGAAGCCACGATGGCCAGAATGTAGGCCACGGCCATCGGCGTGAAGAGTTTTCCCGACAGTCCGGACATCGTGAGGATCGGAAAGAACACCGCGATCACCGCGAGCGTCGCATAGACCACGGCGCCGCGCACTTCCACGGACGCATCGAGCACCACTTCCATGCGTTCCGCGGGCGTGAGGTTCGCTCCGCGCTCGCGGAGGCGACGGAGGATGTTCTCGACATCGATCACCGCGTCATCGACGACTTCGCCGATGGCGATGGCCAGCCCGCCCAGCGTCATCGTGTTCAGCGTGTAGCCGAGCTGTTGCAGCACCGCCACCGCCGCCAGCAATGACAGCGGGATGGCCGTGCACGACACGGCCGCGGCGCGGAAGTTTCCCAGGAAGAGGAAGAGCACGGCCACGACGAGCAGGCCGCCGAGGAGGAGAGAGAAGCGGATGTTGTTCGTGGCGGTGTCGATGAACTTCGACGCGCGGAAGAGCGTGGCGTCCAAGGTGACGCCGCCGTGCGCCAGCATCGGCCGCAGCTCGGCCAGCGCGTCGTCGACGGCCGCCGTGGTCTGGATCGTGTTCGCGCCGTACTGGGTCCACAGATTGAGCACCACGCCGGGCCGGCCCATGACCGATGCCGCGCTGAACGGCGGCTTGGCGCCTTCCGTCACGCGCGCGACGTCGCGCAGCCGCACGCTGGCCAGCGGATCGTGGCGCACGATCGTCGCGCCAACTGCATCCGCACTCAGGGCCTGTCCTTCCGTCTGCACCACGATGCGCTGGTTCGGCGTGTCCAGGAAGCCGGCGCCCAGCACTCCCGTGGCCCGTCGTGCCGCGGCCACGATGTCATCGATCGCGACGTCGTAGCGCAGCAGGGCGGCGGGATCGACGTCGACGCGGATCTCGCGAATCAGTCCGCCGTACACGCCGATCCTGGCGATGCCGGGCACGGCCGCCAGCCGCTGCTTGATCGTCCAGTCGGCGAGCGTGCGCAACTCGACGAGCGACAACTTCTCCGACGTGATCCCGATCGTCATGAGGTCGCCCGTGGAAGACGTGAGCGGCGTCATCACCGGCGCGCCGGTGCCCGCCGGCAGCGACGCGGAGATGCCCGCCAGGCGCTCGGCCACGAGCTGGCGGTCGCGATACACGTCGCCGTGCCCGGCGAAGACCAGTGTGACCAGCGACAGGCCCTGCACGCTGCTCGAGCGCATCGCCGTGAGGCCTTCCGCTCCGTTGATCGCGCTTTCGATCTTCTGCGTCACCAGCTGCTCGACCTGCTCGGGCGACAGCCCCGGCGCCTCGGTCTGGATCTCGATCTGCTCGGCCGCGAACTCGGGGAACACGTCATAGCGCGCGCCGGTGAACGAGTACACGCCGTAGCCCGTCACGAGGAGCGCCAGGGCCATGACCACGCCGCGATAGCGAAGCGAGTGACGGACGACGTTCGTCAGCACGCTCACTCCACTTCCGGTTTGTGCTGCTCGGAGAGCAGCTGCTGCGCGCCGGTGATCACGACGCGCGTGCCCGGCGCGACGGTCGTTTCCAGGAATCCGCCTTCGACGGGCGTGGCCGTGGTGACCGGCCGCTGGACGTAGTGGCCGGGGCGATCCTCGACGAAGACCAGCGCCTGCGCGCCGTACCAGACCACGGCGCTCTTCGGGACCAGCGCGCCGCCGTTCGCGGGCAGCGCCGCGCGGATGGTGGTCACGAAGCCCACCGGCAGCTCCGCGGCCGGAGCGAGGTAGTCGTGCACGGGCTTCTGCAGACGCGCGTCGACGCGCGGCGAGACGGTCAGATACCGTGCTGCCACCGGGCGGCCCATGGCGCCGTCGATGGCCAGTTGCCTAGGCGGCGCGGCATCGGTCGTGAGCACCACCTCCACGAGCGCCGCGTCGCGCGAGGCCAGTTGCCGCGCCCATGGCGCGCCGCCGGCGACGCCGCGCGCGAGCACGGCACCCCATCGCTGCCGCGCGGACGCCTCCGCCGCCGAAGCGCTCACCTCCGCCGTGCGCACGGAAGCCTCGTCGGCCGCCGCCGCGGCCGCGGCTTCCTGCACCGCGCGATCCGAGACGTTGTGATCGTCGGCGTTCAGTCCGCGCAGCCGCTCCAGTTCCGCGCGCGACGCGCGCAGCCGCGCCGCGGCACCGTCGCGCTGCGCCATCGCCGTCGCGATCTGTCCCGCCGCGTTCACGAGCTCCGTCACGTCCACGACGGTGGCGTTGCCGATGGCGACCGAGGCGCGCGGCGACGCCGGCTGCAGCACCGCCACGGTGATCCCATTCTGCCGCACGGTGGCCGCGGGCAGCGTCACCGACGACGCATCGCTCTCCGTCTTCGCCTCCGCCTCTGACTCGTCGGTCTTCGGCGCGCAGGCCATCGGCAGGATCAGCAGTGCGAGGAGTGCGTTTCTCATGATGGTTGCTCGACCGCCGCTTCCACGGCCACGGCCGCGCGCTGCACATCGAACCACGCCGACCAGCGATCCACCTCGGCCAGCGTGAGCAGCAGTTCCACGTTGCGCAGCGCCAGGCGGTCGATCTCGCCCGCGGCGAACTGACGCCGGGTCGCTGCCACCAGCGCGCCGGCGGAAGTGACGGCGCGCTCGGTTTCGTCGAGGCGCGCGCGTGCCGCGTCGGCGTTGGCCAGCGCGGCCTCCAGCTCGCCGAGGATGCGCGATTGCACGGCCAGGAGCCGGGCGGCTTCGGCGGCGCGGCGCGCTTCCGCTTCCGCGATCGGGCCCTCGTGGCGATTGAAGAGCGGCAGCTCCGCCGTTGCGGACAAGGCCCACCGGAATGCGCCCTGATCCCATCCCAGGCCGGGACCGACATGCACGTCGGGATACTGCCGGCGCACTTCGAGACGCAGGGCCTGTTCGGCCGCGTCGTAACGCGCCAGCGCCGCGAGCACGTCCGGGCGCGCCGTGAGCGCGACCGCGCGCAGGCGGCCGGCGTCCGAGGACGTGCGCGTCGCGGCGACGGTGAGATCGAGCGGCGGCAAGGCCGCGCGCGGGATGCCGATCGACGACGCCAGCGCGGCCTCGCGCTCGGCGCCGCGTCCTTGCTCTTCGCGCAGCAGCAGGCGGGACGCGCGCTCATCGGCCCGCACGCGCACGGCCTCGGCCTGTGCCGCCTCGCCGGCGGCGACGCGACGCTCCCACATCTGGACGATCTCGGCGCGCAGCGCGGTTTCCGCCTCGCGCAACGCCGCGAGCTTGCGCGAGGCGCCCAGGTCCAGGGCCGCGCGCTCGGCTCGCACGCGCACCTTCCAGATCTCCTGATCGACGTCTGCGGCCGCGGCGGCGCTGAGCGCGCGCGCCTGCGCCGCTCTCGCTCCGCGCTTCCCGGCCGTCTCGATGGGCACGTCCAGCGAGAGCGTCACGATCCATGGGTTGCCGTTGCCGCCGGTGGCCTGATGCTCCAGCCCCGCGTTCGCATTCGGATTCGGACGTTCGGACGCCGTTCGCAGCGCGGCGCGTGCGGCGTCCCATTCGGCACGCGCCACGTCGAGATCGGGATGCAACGCAACCGCCGCCAGCGCCAGCATCGGCGGCGTCCAGCGCTCCGGCGGCCAGGTCACCTCCGGCATCTGCCTGGTGATCAACTCGCGCACGGCGGGGGAGTCCAGCGTGCGCGCTGCCAGGACCTCCGCGTTCGTCTCCGCCGATACCGGCCGCGCGCGATACTGCGCGCAGCGCGAGGCGGCAACGATCGCGATCGCCGCGGCGAGAAAACGTGCAGGGCTCGAGGTCATCGGTCTGGCGCGCGGCATTACAGAATACGATCGAGGCCGCGCACGCGCATGTTTCCTCTCCGAAGCGTACTCGAAATCGAACGCGGATCGTGGCCCGGGGACCGCGCGCCGCTGAGCGAGATCAGCGCGCCGAAGGCCGCCGGGCCTCCAGCGTCTTCGGCCGCAGCGACTGCTGCAGGAACGGGACGACCTCCGCGGCCGGGAGCGGCTTACTGAACAGGTAGCCCTGCATCTGGTCGCAGGCGTAGTGGCGGAGGAACGTGTACTGGTCCTCCGTCTCCACTCCCTCGGCCACCACCTTCAGGCCCAGCGTGTGCGCGAGGTTGATCACGTACGACACGATCGCCGCCGCGGTCTCGTCCGAGGTCACTTCGCGGAGGAACTCCTTGTCGATCTTGACCGTGTCGATGGGGAAGTGCTTGAGGTAGATCAGCGACGACTGGCCGGTCCCGAAGTCGTCCACCGACACGCCCACGCCCATCGCGCGCAGCTCGCGCAGCATCTCCTGGGTCAGCTCCATGCTCTGCATGGCGGCGCTCTCGGTGATCTCGAGCTGCAGCATCTCCGGCGCGATGCCGCTCTCCGCGATCGCTTCGCGCACCTGCGCGATGAGGTCGCGCTGCTGCAACTGCACGGCGGAGATGTTCACGGCCATGCGCAGCGACAGTCCCTGTTCCTGCCATTGCCGGAGCTGCATGCACGCGGTGCGCAGCGCCCACGCGCCGATGGGGATGATCATGCCCGTCTCCTCGGCCAACCCGACGAACTCGGACGGCGGCACCAGGCCGCGCACCGGATCGCGCCAGCGCAGCAGCGCCTCCACGCAGACGAAGCGGCGGCGCGTGCGGTCGAAGACCGGCTGGTACCAGAGCTCGAGCTGATCGCGCTCGATGGCGTGATGGAGATGCTGTTCCAGCGCGAGCCGGCGCACGTAGCGCTCGTTCATGCTGGCGGTGAAGAGCTGCGCCTGATTGCGTCCCAGTTCCTTCGCGCGGTACATGGCCGCGTCGGCGCACTTGAGCAGCGTCTCCGCGTCTTCGCCGTCCGACGGGGAACAGCCGATGCCGATGCTGGCGGTGATGAAGAGATCGTGGCCGTCGATGTGGAACGGCCGCGCCAGCGCACTCAGAATTTTCCGCGCCACGCCCGCCACCGCCTCCGTGCTCGTCACCTCGGGCAGGAGGATGCTGAACTCATCGCCGCCGATGCGCGAGATCGTGTCGGATGCGCGCAGCGCGGACTGGAGGCGCTTGGCGATCTCGCCGAGGAGCCGGTCGCCGAAGGAGTGTCCCAGGGCGTCGTTGACCAGCTTGAAGTGATCGATGTCGAGATACATCACGGAAACGCCGACGCGGTTGCGCCTGGCCTGCTCGAGGCTGTGCACGAGGCGGTCGCGGAAGAGCAGGCGGTTGGGGAGGCCGGTCTGCGAGTCGTAGTGCGCGCGGTACTCGAGCTGCTTCTCGGTTTCCTTGCGCTGCGTGACGTCGCGGTAGTTGAGGACGATCGAGCCCACGCTGGGCTCGTGCAGCAGGTTCTGGCTGAAGCCTTCCAGCCACACCCACCGCCCTTCCTTGTGGCGGAAGCGCAGCTCGCCGTGCGTCTCCTGGTTGGGATGGTCGAGCATCTTCGCGAAGACGGCGCGCGCCGCTTCGAGGTCGCGCGGATGCACGAAGTCGAAGAGCGACTTGCCGATCAGCTCCTGCTCGTCGTACCCGATGATGTGCTGCGTCGACGCGCCTGCGAAGTTGAAGCGAATGTCGCCGCTCAGCAGGACCACGCCGCTCCAGCTCTTCTCGACCATCGTGCGGAAGCGTTGCTCGCGGGCCTCGAGAGCCTGCTGCGCGCGCCTGCGCGCGGAGATATCGCGGATGAACGCGGTGAGGGTGGCCTGGTCGCCGGTGCCCACCGGCGCAACGGCAATCTCCACCGGCAGCTCGTCGCCGTTCGCGCGGCGGACGAGCGTCTCGGTGGTGCGGCCGTACGGGAGGCGCGCGATGGTGACCGATGGGAGGAGCGCGTGCGGGAACGGGAGGCCGACCGCGTCGCGCGCGGCGATCCCGAACGTCGTCTCTGCTTCGGGGTTCCACTCGACGACGTTACCCGCGGCATCCAGCGTGACCACGGCATCGAGCGTCGTGGCGATCAGATGCCGCAGCCTCGCCTCGGACGTCCTCAGCGCGTGCTCGGTGCGCGAGCGCGTGATCGCTTCGCCGACGATGCTGGCCGTCGAACGGAGGAACGCCAGTTCGTAGTCCGCGAACGTGCGCTCGTCGTCCGAGTACGCCAGGAGCACGCCGAACGGTCCGTACTGCGTGCGGATGACCACGCCCGCTCCGCTGCGTACGCCGTGCGCGTGGCGGAGGTGCGTGCCCTTGAAACGCGTCTCGTCTTCCAGGCGCTCGAAGGTGAGCGGCGCGTCGGCCAGCAGCGTGACCATGCCCACGGACTCGTCTTCGTCCGCGTCGCGAGGACATTGAATAAAGGATGCGTTGGATCCCATCGCGGCGCGCACGATCATCCGTCCGCCGCTGATCTCGAGGGCGCGGACGTGCGAGACCTGCAGGGTCAGCTCGACGAGAGCGCAGGCCTGGCCGAGGAGGATGAGGGGATCGACGCCGGTGAGGGCGGCCTGGCCCAGCTCCGCGATGGCGCGCTCCTGGCGGTCGCGGGCCTCGAGCTCGGCGCGCAGACGCTGCAGTTCCACGTCGCGCGGTTGGCCATCGCGCGATTCGCCTCCGCGGACGAGATGGAACTGGAACGGGTCCGACATGAGACAGAGAGAGAGACGACGGGGAACCGGACGCGGTCGCTGCAAAACCCGTGACGCCTTTTTGCAGGAACCGGTTACACGAGTGTACGCCAGAATCGCTCATCGCTCATCACTCATCACTCATCACTCATCACTCATCACTCATCACTCATCACTCATCACTCATCACTCATCACTCATCACTCCCTGAGTGATGTAGCTCACGCGCCAAACCCGGCCG
>DATLBM010000346.1:0-2265 GCA_035526885.1 Thermoanaerobaculia bacterium
TCGATTCGAGCCGTACGGGCTCGAGGCCGAGTGGATGCCGCCGTACGCGAAGACGCGCGGCTGGGTGGCGGTCAGCGAGAGCGTGGCCGCGATGAACCACGACGGCTACCGCTGGCTCGACTCCTATCGTCCCGCGCGGCGCATCGGCACTTCGATCCGCCTCTACTTCATCCCGTAAGATGCGAGCGGTTTGAGGGACTGGAAGTTCATCGCCGCCATTGCCGCGCTGACGATCGTCGCCGTCGTGCGCGTCGCGGCCACGCATCGGGTGTTCAGCGCCACCGTCGACGAGCCGATTCACATCGCCTCCGGCTACGAGTGGTTCAGAGGCGAGCTGACGACGGACATGACTCATCCGCCGCTGGCGCGCGTCCTGGCCGCGCTGCCGCTGCGGATGGAGGGGCTGCCGTACCCGCAGCCTTCCGGCATGGTCGATCGCGGCAACCAGCTCCTGTATTTCGGCGATCGCTACGTGAAGAATCTGGCCCGCGCGCGGATGGGCAATCTCGTGCTGCTGGCCGTGGCGATCGTCAGCGTCGCGGCGTGGGCGCGGCGCGTGTTCCCGCGCGCGGAAGCCATCGCCGCCGCGGCGCTCTTCACCGCACATCCCCTCCTGCTTGGCCACGCCGGCCTGGCCACGACCGACCTCGCCGTCGCCGCCACGCTCCCGCTCGCGCTGCTGGCGCTGGACTGTTGGCTCGAGGCGCCGGGGTTCAAGCGGGGCATTTTCCTGGGAATCGCCATCGCCCTCGGCGTGCTCTCGAAGTTCTCCTTCTTCATCTTCTTTCCCGTGTGTGTCGTGGCCATGGTTTTCTTACGACCTATAGGCCCTATACGACCTATACGTCTCATAGGTCCTATCGCCGTAGCCTTCCTCCTGGTTTGGGCCGGCTACCGCTTCGACTTTCGCAAGCCCGCGAACGTCATCGAGCACGGCGGCGAGATGCTCGACTGGGCCGCGCCGGCGCCGCTGAAACCGATCGCGCGATTCCTCGGCAGCGTTCCGCTGCCCGCGCCGACCCTGGCCATCGGCATGGCCCAGGTCAAGCTGCACGAGCGCCTCGGACACACCGCCTACCTCCTCGGCCATGAGAGCCGCACGGGCTGGTGGTATTACTTTCCCGTCGTCTTCTTTTACAAGTCGCCGCTGCCGTGGCTGATGCTCGCCGCGTGGGGCGCCATTGCGCTGATGCGCAATCGCAACGGCGCCGTGTTCTTCGCGTGCGCGGCGGGAATCATGCTCATCGCCATGACCACCTCGCTGAACATCGGCGCGCGGCACATCCTGCCCATCGTCGCGCCGCTGTCGATCTGCGCGGGCTTCGCGGTGATGCAGATCTGGCGCAGCGCGCGCGATGCCTTCGGCCGCGCCGCGCTGGCCGGTCTGCTGGCGTGGCTGGTCATCGGCGTGAGCGTCGAGCATCCCGACTACCTGGCCTGGTACAACGAGCTCGCGCAGCCCAATCCGTCGTGGTACGCGGCCGATAGCAATATCGACTGGGGACAGGACGTGCTGCGGCTCTCGAAAGCGGTCGCAGAGCTGCACATCGATCATTTGCACGGCGCATTCATGAACAGCACGCGCCTCGATGCGCATGGGATCAGCGCCGAAGGACTGCCGCGCGAAAAGGTCACGGGCTGGGTGGCGGCCAGCGAGAACTGGCTGCGCTTCGGCGAGGCCAATCACGACTACGACTGGCTGTCTGCTTATCGTCCGGTGCGACAGGTGGGCAAGACGATCCGTCTTTACTACATCGAATGAAGAAGGCCGCATTCGCACTGATCGTTCTCTCGGCGCTGCGCGTCGCGTCGACGTGGACGATCTACTCCGCCACCGTCGACGAGCCGATGCACGTCAGCGCGGGCCTGGAGATCTACAACCAACATGCGTACACGTATCAGCCGGAGAACCCGCCGCTGCCGCGGCTCGTGCTGGCCTTCGCGCCATGGCTCGGCGGGGTGGAGTTCGACGCGAGGAGAACCATCGCCGAACAGCTGCTGCGCGTCTTCTACTCCGGCGGTCGCTATAAGACGAACCTCGTGCTCGCGCGCGCCGGCAATCTCCTGTTCTTCGTCCTCGGCTCCATCGCGGTGTGGCTGTGGGCGCGCCGGCTGCTCGGCGACAAAGGCGCGCTCATCGCCACGGCGCTTTTCACGCTGCAGCCGATGATCGCCGGACACGCCGGCCTGGCCACGCACGACATGGCCGCGACCGCGGGCGTGGCCTGGTCGCTCTACGCGTTCTCGCGCTGGCTGGACGAGCAG